>JAFGMB010000153.1 GCA_016927765.1 Synergistales bacterium | reverse complement strand
CTGCGATGAATTGTTTAACTGCGTAAAGTGTACCGCGTTCACCTCTGGGGATGAGCTTTGCTATGATATCACTATAAACAAGCCCGGCAAGGCCTCCGCTCAGGGCAAAAAGTGAAAGCCAGATGAAAAGGCTTGCTATTACAAAGCCGGGGGTGTCTATGGAGAAGAAATACACGAACAGGGCCATTCCAAGAAAGGAAGCGCCCCTGAGATAAATCCCAAGAAGCAGAAAACTGCGGCGGAAGCGGAAGGTTGACAGGAAATTGCCGAAGATTATGTTGAAAAGATATGGCCCAGCTAAAAGAATGGAATATAGCAAGCCGAAAATGGTCTTTGATGGTGTCAGTTCGTCAATGAGAGCCGGGAGTACTGTACCGAAGTTGATCATAGAGAGGGTAAGGGCCAGGAAAAAACTGTGCCATAAAAATATTGCGTAAACCGCAGGTCGGTTCATATCGACCTCTTTCTATACAGGGGTAATGTTATTTCAATCATACTCATTGAGCCGTAGGTTCTCAAGGGTGTCACTTGATGGGGAAAGGGACACCACATGAGTTGATCGTTTCGGTAACAAAATTTCCATTTTCGCCAGGCACTACCTGATTCTGATAAAAGACTCCTAGAATTGTAACAGTGTAACGATACAATAGTTTTCGGTCAGAACAGCCAAAGTAGTATAAGGAGTTTGTTCTTTATTTGAAAAGCATCATTAAATCCGAGAAGATTGGATCTTGATCATGGAATTGGAAATGAATGGTATCAAATCACGCTATGACGCTATCATCATGGGTGATAGTCCTGGAGGTATAAGGCAACTGCCAATGACAACAGGATTTATTCGGTACAATAGGTCCTCTTTATAGACAATGAAAAGATATCATTGATTCCCTATTGAATTCCATTGATATTCGAAATGCTGAAAAACATCGATGAGGATCAAATATCCTCGTAAATGTACTGAAAGGAGCCAGCTTCGATCTCATGGTTGACGAATTTTATCAGACCGTTTTGCAAATATTTTCACTTCTGAACCTGAACTCAGGGCAGCCATAACAAAACCCCTTCTGCTGAAAGTGTGGAAAGCCAGCAGTTTCCTGGTATCCCTGGGGGCCTTTGGATTTTCGATCAAACCCATGAAAAGACTTTATCCGGAGTTTAGTTTAAGGTGTTATCCAAAGAAACAGGTTTTCGGGCTTATACTATGCGGTTAGCTTCGTTCTCTGCTATCTCACCATGGGGCAGATCAGGTTGCCCAGCCTTTCCATGCCGATCCTGATCTTTTCAGGAGAAACACCACCGAAACTGAGCCTCATGCAGTTGTTACCCTTGCCGCCGCCTTCGATGAAGAAGCCTTCTCCTGCAACATAGGCCACTTTCACGTTCGGGTTTGAGGTGGATTCCACAAGCAGGTCCGTTGTGTTTATACCCCCCGGCAGTTCCGCCCAGGTGAAAAGTCCCCCATCAGGGAAGATCCTTTTTGTGCCTTCCGGGAAGAAGCTGTCGATACACTCGATCATGGCGTCCCTTCTTTCCCGGTAGAGGTCGCAGATCATCTTATGGTGAGCAGGGTAGTAACCTCTTTTGAAGAACTCAGCGCAGATCACCTGGGGCAGCATGGATGTGTGTGAGTTGGTGGCTGTCTTGGCATCGAAGAGTTTTGCAGTTATCTCATCACTTGCAAGGACATACCCAAGCCTGCTGCCAGGGGAGAATATCTTGGAAAAACTGTTCGCCAGTATGGTATGGCCGGTCTGGTCGAAGGCCTTGATAGGCTTCAGGTCGGTTCCACTGTAACGGATGTCCCTGTAGGGGTCGTCCTCAAGGATGATCACGTCGTACTGGCTTCCAAGTTCTGCGATCTTCTTTCTTCTTTCCAGTGAAAGGGTCTTGCCTGTGGGGTTATGGAAAGTGGGAATGACATAAACGATCTTGGGATCGTGTTTCCTGATCTTCTCTTCCAGGTCTTCCGGCACCATCCCGTTGTCATCCATCTCTACAGCGACACATTTTGCCTGGAACATCTCGAAGATCTCCACGCAGTGGACGAAAGTGGGCGATTCCACCAGGATCACGTCCCCCGGGTTGATGAACAGCTGGCATAACAGGTTCATCCCTTCCAGGCCGCCCGTGGTTATCAGGATATTATCAGCCTTTGCTTGAACTCCCTTGGGGGCGAGAAGGTCCCTCACCACCACTTCCCTGAGGTCGGGCAAGCCCATTACATTCCCGTACTGCAGGGCTTCCACTCCTCTTTTTTCGACCCTCATAACGTCATTTGTAATTTCACGGACAATATCGATGGGAAGAGCCTCCTTTGCCGGTGCACCTCCGGAAAAGGAAATAATGTTAGGGTCGTTCATGGCGCCGAACAGGTTCCTGATGATCTTTGCCGATTTCTCCATGGTCTTCATACGCTCTGCAAACTCTGACATGGGCCACCCCCGCATTAAGACTTGTAGGATCTGTTCACTTCCAGCCAGTTCTACTATTATTGATCATGTTTCAAATGAGTCAAGCGGGTCTGATCCGATATTGGAATAATGGCAGTTGATCAATTGAAATGCTACACTCATGAATAAGTTGGGAATTCCTATAACGAATAAAGGACTTTATCTGAATGATCGACCCAAAACAGCAACAAAAGCTCTATGACCTTTATCCTATACTATCAGAGGTGGATCCCGAACTTCTAACCCAATCCCTTTCAAGGGCAACACTGCTCACCCTGAAAGCAGGTTCCCCTGTCTTTGAAGAACTCCAGCCCTGTAACGCTTTTCCATTTGTTCTCACCGGTATTATCCGTGTTTATAAGCAGTCCGTGAACGGAAGAGAACTGTCCCTGTATAACGTCACTCCAGGTGGTACTTGCGTAGTTACGGCTGGATGTCTCCTCGGTGATGAACTTTACAACGCCTGCGGCTCAGTAAAGGAAGACTGCGACCTGGTAATGATGAGTTCAAGGGACTTTGAGAACCTTCTCACCTCAAGGGTGTTTCGTGAATTCATCTTTTCCCTTTTCTCAAAACGGATCCTTGAATTGATGCAGCTGGTTGAGGAAGTAGCCTTTGAGAAACTGGACAAACGCCTGGCATCGCTTTTGCTGAGACAGGGGAGGGATATCAGGATCTCCCACCAGGAACTGGCCGATGAACTTGGAACTGTTCGGGAAATGATAACCAGGTTACTGAACAGTTTTTCTGAATCCGGGTTGATAGCATTAAGTCGTGGAAGGGTAAAAATTCTCTATGAGCCCGGGTTGCAAGCCCTTATTGAACGCTGATCCCTTATTTTTGTAACCTTGGTTACAGACCTTTCACCTGTCCTCTGGTAAAAATATTCCATATCTTGCCGGAGGAGGTCTTTTCGTGAGTAAAGTCGGTAATACCCCATTAATTAAGCTGGAAAGAATAGCTGGTTCTTATTGCGCCGATATCTATGTGAAATATGAAGGTGGAAACCCCACTGGAAGCATGAAGGACAGGATGGCCCTGTCCATGATCGAAGGAGCCGAAAAAAGAGGCGATCTCCTTCCCGGCGGGAAAGTGGTGGAATACACCGGGGGAAGTACAGGAGCTTCCCTTGCCATGGTTTGTGCCAATAAGGGTTATCAGGCACATTTCATATCCTCTGATGCTTTCGCGGAGGAAAAACTCCAGACCATGAGAGCCTTCGGGGCTAAATTGGAATTGATCCCCAGCGATAATGGAAAGATCACAGCAAAACTCATCGATGACATGATAGCCAGGGCAAGAGAGTTGAGTGAAGAACCGAACACATTCTGGACCGACCAGATCAACAATGTGGATAACCGCAATGCCTATCATGCCATGGCTCGGGAGGTAATAGATGAACTAGGGGCCGACATAGATGAGTTCATAATGGGAGTCGGCACCGGGGCCTGTTTCTCCGGGAATGCGGAAATATTCAAAAGGGAGATCCCTGAAATAAGATGTACAGCAGTTGAACCTTCGAAGGTGAGATTCCTTTCCGGGGGAGATATTTCGGGTACCCATCGGCTTGAAGGCATAGGGTTGGGATTTATTCCCTCGATCTACAGGAAGGACTTGCAGGATCATGTCCTTTCGGTTTCGGACAGGGATGCCTGCGAAACAGCAAGACAATTGGCTACCATGGAAGGTATATGGGGTTGAATAACCTCAGGGGCCAATGTATGGGCCGCTATCCAGAGGGGCAGAGAACTCGGCCCGGGCAAGAGGATCGTGACCATAATTGTCGATACAGGGCTGCGTTATCTTTTTGGCGATCTCTATAGGGAATAACATGGGTTCATAGTTACAACCTGATACATGTTCTTCTTCAACAGACTTTGTGCAGAGAGGGGTCATGGGTTTCACTGCACAGGAGGTTCCAATGGTTGTAGGCTTTGCAAGGCTCGGTACTGACCCACTGGAGAAGGAGGATGCCTTTCAACCCACTCAAAAACCCTATGATCTGGCCGTGGTTTTACATCAGGCCAGTTTCGGAGAAGCCCGGCCTTCTTTACAAATGATAAAATATATAATGTCCTGCACTTTTTTCGTACTGTCTTGAACTTCGAATTAGAACTCTTCTTTTTTCCTCCTGTTGCTGACTTTTCATTCCAATCCCGATCCAGTGGCAATACAAAGGAATATTTTGTTTGGGAAGAAACCATTAAACACCTTATTTGTGGCGATCTTTCCCTTTTCCGTTCAGAAAAAATACAGATCCAGGTGATAGAGGAGGCTGAAAAATGAAAAGCATCAGGGCATTGCTCACAATTTCCATCCTGTTCCTGATTTCCTCTGGAGCGATCCAGGCTTGGGGAGCAGTAAAGGCCTTTAACCCCAGTCCTGCCGATGGTGCCAGGGACGTATCCCTTGAGCCGGTGTTAAGCTGGGAATTCGAGGGAGATACCTGCGACCTCTACGGCGGGCTGGCCAGGGATGATCTGAGCCTCGCCATATCGAAAACCACATCAACAAGGTTTGAATCACCTCGAACATTACCTCCGGACACAATGTTTTACTGGAGGATTGATGTTAACTCCGGAGATGAGACCATCCAGGGTGATATCTGGTCCTTCAGGACAGAATCCCTGGTGGAAGCAGCAGGATGCCATATGGTCGAGGGAGTGCCCCTGCTTTCCATGCTTATCCTCCTGCCAATGGTCATCCTCTTTTTCAGGTAAGCCTGAAAAAAGACTCATTTCGTAATGAACGCCGATCTCTGGTGGCAATGGTCTGTGCATACTCAAGTGCAATGATGAAAGGCTCAGAAAAGCTGACTCGGTTGCAAAATTACAGAAATCAATCTGAATAAATCCATCTCCTCAAGATTTATCATTTTTTTTCGCGAAGGCTTCGATCAACTCTCGTGAAGGTGCTTTCCTATCACAGGCAGATACATCAAGAATCAGCTTATATAGATCTGTAGAATAAGCCTCGGCAACTTCTTTGAAAATAGGAAGAAAATTGGAATGACAACCCGCGATTCCCAGGATCAGTTCCACTGGAGGAAGAGGATTGGTGTAATAGGGTTTAAGGGGTGGCATGATGTCCTTATCTATGAACGATAAAAGAGTGTGGAGATCGTACTCAAAAGCTTCTCCAAATCTTTGAAGCACTCCAATAATTGCTTCAGTTGGGATGTTCCCAACGCTACGAGCCATGCCCATTACGCCACAGTCTATTGATGCCGCTCCTGCTTTCCAGGCTGCAATACCGTTCGCTACGGCCAGGCCGAGGTTATTGTGTCCATGAAAACCAACGGGAATTGACACAGTTTCTCGCAAAGTCTTGACATATTCCACCACGTCATCAGGAACCATATATCCAGCAGAATCCATTATTGTGACAGCCTGTGCCCCGGATGTTTCAAAAATTTTAGCTTCCTCCGCCAATTCTTCAGGGGAAAGGACATATGCCTTCATAAGGCTTGTGCGAACCTTTATTCCATGCCCTCGAATTTCTTTGATCAGATCAGTTGCTTTGGATGCATCTCCGGCATTTATCCCTACCCTTAAAAACCCAAGGCCTTTTGTAGCAGCTAATTTAATCCCTGCTGTTGTAGCGTGTCGAGGTTGGCAGAACATTCCTATTTCAGCTTTAGAGAGAAATAGGGTGGCTATTTCCATGTATTCCTCATCCGAAAGGGGTGCGATCTTTACTCCACTTTCGTTTCCCCCAAGGCCACTGGAATGACCCATTTCTATCACAGTTATTCCACTTTTGACCAATCCCTCAAGGATCTTTTTTGTAATGTCACCAGAAAAACCTGCGCCCACAATATTGCTTCCATCCCGGAGTGTACAATCGAGAAGTTCAACCATGTCAAATTCCTCCTGTTATTTTTTCATGTTCTTTTATGCCTGAATTCACGTAAGACTGGAAAGACTACAGATATTACTATCAATACAATTATGACCAGGCTTATGGGTCGATAAAGAATCGGGACGAGGCTTCCTCTGAAAATGATCAAAGTACGCCTTAATTCGGCTTCTACCATGGGACCCAGAATAAGGGCAAGAACAATCGGGGTCTGCGAAAATTTGAACCTTTCCATAAAATAGCCCAGGATGCCAAAACCGAACAGCAGCCACACATCGAAAAAATTATTCCTAATGGCATAAGACCCGATAACACTTAGAACACATATCAGAGGAGCCAATATCTTGGTTGGGATCCTGATAATTTTGACGAACTGCTTGGCAAAGGCAATTCCAATAACCCAGAACATGATGTTAGCGACGAAAAGGGAAAGGAGAAGGGTGTAGGTTATCTCTCCATATTTTATGAAGAGGTTTGGTCCCGGGATCAGACCTTGAATTGTCAAGCCGCCAATAAAAACTGCAGTGACTGCATTACCTGGGATTCCCAGAGTCAGGGCCGGGATAAGAGATCCTCCTGTCACTGCGTTATTCGCTGCCTCAGAGGCTGCTACACCATTGAGATTCCCTTTCCCAAAGGTTTCGGGTTCTTTGGAGGATCGTTTAGCCTCGTTGTAGCTTAAAAAGGAGGCTATACTGGTACCTGCTCCCGGCATTATACCCACTATGACTCCTATGACTGAGGAACGCAGCATGGTTTTCCATGTTTTCTGAAGGTCTTTCTTTTCGGGAAGGATCCGGTCTGAAATGGATACATTCTCAGCATTGGAAACGATGGTTCGCTGTTCACTCACAGATATTTTGATGGCCTGTGAAAGAGAAAAAAGGCCTATAAGTGCAGGGAGAATTGGGATACCGTCCAGGAGAGAGTCATTATTAAATATAAACCTGGGGAATCCCGTGAAATTATCCATTCCTGTTGTCGCGATCAGTAGACCAAAGACTCCAGCAATTAGCCCTTTGAGATACGATCCGGACGAGACGCTTATGATCACTGACAATCCGAACAATCCAACAAGAAAGTACTCTGATGGACCGAATTTCAGGGCCATACGTGCTAAAAAGGGCGCTATCATGAGAAGAGCCACTGCGCTTATGAGGCCGCCAACAAGTGAGGCTGTGGTGGATATCCCTATAGCCTTTCCGGCAAGGCCTTGTTGTGTTAATGGGAATCCATCAAAGGTAGTTGCTATGGATGCGTCCGTTCCGGGAGTTCGGAGAAGTATCGCAGTTAAAGACCCCCCATAAACGGAACTACAATAGACAGCTCCCAGCAACATGAGGCCGAGTTTGGGATCCATACCAAAGGTCAGCGGAATGGTGAGAGCCACTCCCATTGTCGAAGAAAGACCGGGAAGAGCTCCTATTATCAGACCTGCAACAGTACCAATAAAAAGGATAAAAACTGACTGAAGCTCAAATAGGTGCATCATCGCAGGGAAAAGATACTCACTCATTTTTTCAACCTTCCCTCTGTTTAGAAAAATATTCCTCCAGGTACAGGAATATGGAGCATTCTTTCGAAGAAGCAATAGATCAACCCGGGTGTTGTCAAAGCAATCCCTGCTGAAACGTATATTGGAGTAGCCCGGAATATCCACATAAATAAGAAGAGAAATAAAGTAGTGGAGGAATAAAAACCCAAAACCTGAATTGAAGCGATATACCCGAGGATGATACCCATAACAAGAAACACTTTTGATAGGGGTTCTTTTTCCTGATCCATATCCTGCTTTTTATCTCCAGTTACAATAGCCCGCAATCCAAAAATTGAAGAGAGAAGAACCAGTGCCGTACTATAGATAAGGGGTATCATTCTGGATTGAGCAGGATAATCCCACGCCTTTATAAATGCTGAAAGGCCAACACAAATTACAATACCTGCAATAAAAAGGTCTCTTTTTCTCATTTGTGCCCCTCTTTTTCTCTCAATAGAACGCGAGGGAGCATAACAGATAGGCTATCTCCCTCGCTATTTCCCTTCGTTTTCCCTCAGGATCTTATGTTAGAAATCTGAAAACAGTTATTTTTTGATCCAGGGGGATGTCTCCCACAGTTCTGACCAG
Source organism: Synergistales bacterium (assembly GCA_016927765.1). Lineage (GTDB taxonomy): Bacteria > Synergistota > Synergistia > Synergistales > JAFGMB01 > JAFGMB01. Next base: position 4 of record JAFGMB010000153.1, on the reverse strand, counting down.
AGTT
>JAFGMB010000152.1 GCA_016927765.1 Synergistales bacterium | reverse complement strand
CCTTCATAAGATCCCGTTCAGCTTGCATGTGTTAAGCACGCCGCCAGCGTTCGTCCTGAGCCAGGATCAAACTCTCCATGAATTTCTTTCAGTTCGCTTACGCTGGTACACCGTATTCTTTTTTCAAGATGCCCTGTTGCCTCAGAAGAGACAACAGCGATGAATATACCACGCCTTATTTAGTATTGCAAGACCTTGAATAGAAAAGTTTTGGATCATTTCTGAAATACGGGGTGGTACAATATGGCGTGTTTGAGTATTATATGCCTTATTTCCTGAATATGTCCAGCAACCAATCGATTCAACCAGGAGGAAAGCATTTCATGGGTTCAACAAGACCAGGCACAAATTCAGATCCAGGATCCATTTCAGGAAAACCCGGTTTCCTGAAGATATTTCTATATGTACTCTTTTTCATATTTCTGGGATCAATAGCCCTGGGAGGAGCATATTCTTACCGTTATATTCAGGCTGTCGCCAGCGACCTCCCGACCGAAAAAGAAATACTTGCCCACCAGGCAAGCAGGGCTTCTGTAATTTACGACAGAAATGGTGAGATCATAGCAAAACTGTTCCTCGAACACAGGACACCCGTCGTTCTTTCTGAGATCTCACCGTGGATGATAAAAGCTACTCTCGCCGCCGAAGACGACAGCTTTTACAAACACCCGGGGTTGAGGATAGCGGCCATTCTTCGGGCACTCTGGGTGGATCTCATGCATAAGGACGTCAAACAGGGTGGGAGCACGATCACCCAACAACTTGCCCGTAACCTTTTTCTCACCCATGACAGGACCATAGAAAGGAAGGTCAAGGAACTCATCATTGCCCTGCGGCTTGAAAAGATGTTTTCCAAGGACAGGATCCTTGAGATGTACCTGAACACTATCTATTTCGGGCACGGGGCCTGGGGTATCGACACTGCCGCTCACACATATTTCGGAAAAAGCCCCTCTGAACTCGCCCTTCCTGAAGCAGCCATGATAGCCGGCCTGATAGCCGCCCCAAACAGGTACAGCCCCCTGAACAATCCAGAAAACGGGAAGGTCCGGCAGTTTTATGTCCTGGACAGACTTGAAGAGCTTGGCTGGATATCTGCCCAGGAAAATGAACAGGCCAGAAATACCAGCCTTGTCTATTCCCATACCCCAAACAGGGCAGAAAAGTTCAACCTGGCGCCCTATTTCGTGACAGAACTTCTCTTTTCCCATTTATTGCCCAAGTACGGAAAAGAAGGGGTCTACAGGGGAGGTCTTTCAATATATACCACCTTGGACATTCGACTTCAGAAAGCGGCGGACCATGCGATCCAGCAACTCGAAACAGAAGGGGCGCTGGTATGCATAGATCCCTCCAATGGAGATATCCTGGCAATGACCGGTGGCAAGGATTTCAAAACGAGCAAGTTCAACCGCGCCGTGCAGGCCTTCAGAGAACCCGGTTCGGCTTTCAAGCCTTTTGTCTATTCAGCAGCCCTGGAACAGGGGATCATGCCGACAGACCATATCCTGGATGCACCTATTTCATTCGATCACCAGGGACCTGAAGATAAGGTCTGGGCACCCGGGAATTACACGGGGGAATTTCACGGCGAGGTCACCATAGTGGAGGCCCTGAGCCATTCCTATAATACGGTCTCAGTAAGAACTGCCCAGATGATAGGCATCGGACCGGTCATCTCAATGGCCCGTAAACTTGGTATCACTTCACCTCACCTTCCCCATGACCTGTCAGCATCGCTTGGAAGCGCGAGCCTTACGCCCCTTGAACTTGCCACAGCATACTGCGCATTCGCGAATAACGGCATGCGGGTCACACCCTTATCGATCAGATATATTGAAGACTGGAACGGGGAGATCCTTGAAAATAACGATCACCAGGTCTATCAGGCTATCCCACCGGAAACGGCTGTTATCATGAGGTCTCTTCTCAAGGAAGTGGTCAGGGCTGGTACCGGAACAAGATGCAGGATCCCCGGATATGAAGTCTTCGGCAAGACAGGGACCACCAATGAATTCATGGATGCCTGGTTCGCCGGAGGGGTTCCCGGGCTGGTCACAGTAGTCTATGCCGGAAAAGACGACCATACGTCCATGGGGAACAAGAAAACTGGAGGAGTAGTAGCAGGCCCTGTCTGGAAAGAGTTTATGGACCAGGCAGTACAGATCCTGCCCCTGCAGAAAGAATTTCCTGTGCCCCCGGGGCTTGATGCAAGACAGGTCAGAATATGTAAGGAAACAGGATATCTTGCTACAGGAACATGTCCTGGAGTGGATATTTATCTTCCCCAACATAGAATACCGGTATCATTCTGCCCTACCCATGGTGGGGACCATTTCATGGCGGACAATGACCCAAATGCACCAAGGATACTTTTACTGCCTGAGGATGTTGAACTTTACGAAAGATTCGCCCAGGTCGGAAAATGGGATGAGTGGACCTATCAACCGGGTATAAATATCACTACTATTACACGGGAACATGCGGAAGAGGCACCTGTTGTCCCCCTTGAACCCTACAGAAAAGATCCAAGCCCTGCTAAAGATCTGGAACAGCGCTACCAGGAGCTGTTAAAAGAATACGGCATAACGGATTAAAACTACTTGAAAAGCCGGACCAAACTGGGAAAAAGAAGGGATGCCATTTGGCATCCCTTCTTAGCTTATAAGATCGGGTGTTCATCAGGAAAGGTGATCGCGGATGCTTGTAAGAAGGATCTTCCGTTCTACTGCAGCCACGAGCTTCCTTGTAGCGGCCACAGTGTCCGGGTTTATGCTCATGCTGTCAATTCCCAGCCTGACAAGAAATTCCGCAAAATCAGGATATAACGAGGGACCCTGTCCACAGATGGAACATGTTTTATCGAATTTATGGGCCGCCATGATAAGTATTTCGATAGCCCTGAGAACAGATATGTTTCTCTCATCGAAATATCCCATGTTGTTAAGGATACCCGAATCCCGGTCAACTCCCATTACGAGCTGCGTAAGATCATTACTCCCGATACTGAAACCGTCCACCATCTGGGCAAATTCCTCGGCAGCGAACACTACGGCAGGTACCTCAGCCATGATCCACAACTTGAAGGATGAGTTCTGGATAAGGCCCTCTGAAGCCATGATATCCTTCACCTTCTGAAGTTCCCACGTGGTCCTGACAAAGGGTAGCATGACCCAGACGTTTATGAGGCCGAAATCATCGCGGACCTTCCTGATAGCCTTGCATTCGAGGCGAAAACCCTCTTCGTACTGTTCGGAGATATAGCGGGACACGCCGCGCCAACCTATCATGGGGTTGTTTTCCATCGGTTCCACTTCTTCCCCGCCTTTGAGGCCCCTGAACTCATTAGTGCGGAAGTCACTCAGCCGTACCACGGTAGGACGGGGATATATCTCCTGGGCGACTTCCGTGATCCCCTCAGCCATCTTGTCAACAAGTAGTTTTCCCTGGCCTGTCTTGACAAGATACATAGGATGTATACCCACCATGTTGCTGAAAATGAATTCCGTCCTCATAAGGCCGATCCCGTCAAAGGGAAGAGAGCTGTATTTCCCGATTATCGAAGGCTCTCCAAGGTTCATGTATATTTTGGTCCCCGTGACAGGAGCAAGCTGATGTACAAGGTCTTCGCCTACAACAGCTGCTGCGGTCTCGGCTTTGGAACTTTCCTGTTTCTCCGCAGCCAGGGTCTTGCCCTCGAAGACAACTCCTCTGGTAGCATCGACGGTGACGATCATGTCTTCCTTGAGAACTTCTGTTCCGTTCTTTGAACCTACGATACAGGGTATCCCGAGTTCTCTTGATACTATTGCAGCGTGACAGGTCCTTCCTCCCTCATCAGTCACAACAGCCCTTGCTTTGCGCATAGCAGGCACCATATCAGGATTTGTCATTCCTGTAACAAGGATATCCCCTTCTTTAACACGAGCTATCTCGTCAATATCCTTGATAATTATCACTGGACCTGAACATATGCCTGGAGAGGCCGCCAGACCTCTTACAAGAACTGTAAGTTGTTCCTCTTTCTTTGCCTCTTTCTTTGCCTCTTTCTCAGTGGTCATGGTAACACCTCTTTTCAAAGTTGTTATCGGTCTGGCCTGAAGAATGTAAAGGTCCTTTGTATCCCTGTCCATGCCCCATTCTACATCCATGGGCTCACCATAGATCTCCTCGATCCTCTTTCCGGCTTCCCCGAGGATAAGGATCTCTTCTTCAGTCAGAGAAGGCAAACCCACCAGAGATGGACCAAGCCATTCCTTCACCGGAACTTCTCTCGTACCCTGGCCATCTTCCCTGTCAATTATCATTATCTTCTTTTCTGATATGTGTTTCTCTTTTACAGAAAGGTCTTCTTTATCCAGAATGAACTCATCGGGGGTTACGATACCTGAAACCACGGATTCCCCCAGGCCCCAGCTGGAGTTGACCATGATCTCGGAAATATCGTTGTTGATGGGATTAGCAGTGAACATCACCCCGGCTTTCTCGCTGTTCACCATCTTCTGCACAACAGCACTGAGGGCGACATCAAAATGATCGAAATCCTTTTTCTCACGGTAATAGGTAGCCCTGGCGGTCCAGAGAGAAGCCCAGCATTTTTTTACATGGAGGACCACTGCCTTTTCGCCGACCACATGCAGATAAGTGTCCTGCTGACCGGCAAAAGAAGCGTCAGGAAGATCTTCAGCAGTGGCGGAACTTCTTACAGCAACCCTGGGTTCCCTGACCCCTACCTGTTCTGAAAGAGTCCCGTACGCATGGATAACCTGTTCCTGAATCTCAGGGGGGAAGGGGGCCTCAATGATAAGGGCCCTTATTCGGGAACATTTTGACGATAGATCATCAGGGCTGTCAAAATCAATGGAAGTTATTATATCCTTGATCTTTTCACCAAGTGATGCACCTTCGATGAAATCCCTGTAAGCCTGCGCCGTAACACAGAATCCCGGTGGCACCTTGACGTCATTTCTAGTAAGTTCCCCGAGGTTGGCTCCCTTGCCACCTACCAGGGCTATATCCTGTTTACCGATCTCAATGAACCACTTGATGTAATTATTCCGGGACATGCTTACGCCTCCTTACTGATATAGGGGATGAATGATATCTATGAAGGTATCATTGTTTCCCCAGAGATGCATGAGCTGCAGCTACCCTGGCAACAGGAATACGATAGGGGGAACAGCTCACATAATGTAAACCAAGGGAATGACAGAAACTTATACTTCTTGGGTCACCCCCGTGTTCTCCACATATACCACATGAAAAGTCCTGTTTGACTGACCTGGCCTTAGTCACTGCCATTTCCATCATAACACCCACACCCTTCAGGTCCAGAGAGTTAAATGGATTAAAAGGCAGAAGCCCGATTTCAACGTATTTGCGAAGGAACTTTGCTTCAGCATCGTCCCTTGATAGTCCCATGGTCGTCTGGGTAAGGTCATTGGTCCCGAAACTGAAAAAATCAGCTTCTCTGGCCAACTCGTCCGCTACAGTAGCCGCCCTGGGCAATTCGATCATAGTCCCGAGCCTGTATTCCAGATCAGGATACTCTTTCTTATACTGGAGAACTATACCTTCGATCTTTGTCTTCAGGATGGTGAATTCTTCCAGCAACATTACAATGGGTATCATGATATAAGGTGTGATCCTGTAATCCCTGCGTAATTCAGTAGCAGCATCAAGGATAGCCCTGACCTGCATTTCATATATTTCGGGGTGGACAATGCCCAATCTGCAACCACGAAAACCAAGCATAGGATTGGCTTCTTCAAGTGCGATAGACTTCTCAAGGGTCTTCCTGACACTTTCCGCCTCATCAGACTCCTGGGCACCCAGTTTTTCGAGTTCGGAAAGATGCCGCTTCAGTTCTTGCCTGTCAGGAAGAAATTCATGCAGGGGAGGGTCAAGTAACCGTATTATGACCGGCTCTTCCTCCATAACACCGTAGATCTCCTTGAAATCCTCTTTCTGCATGGATTGAAGTTTTGACAGATGCTCTCTTCTCACGTCGGTATTATCGGAGATGATCATCTGCTGCATAACCTGTAACCTTTCCTGGGCCATGAACATATGTTCAGTGCGGCACAAACCTATCCCTTTTGCACCAAATGCCCGCGCCCGTGCAGCGTCTTCGGGCGTATCGGCGTTAGCCCAGACTTCCAGGGATGCTGTTTCGTCGCACCATTGAAGAAAGCGTTCAAACTTATCGGTTATTTCAGCCTGTGAAAGAGAGACCTCTCCTACGACCACAATACCGGAGGTGCCATCAATGGAAAGGATATCCCCTTTTGAAAGTTCCTGTCCACTGATCCTGAGTTTTTCCTGTTCCAGGTCTATTTCTAATCCTTCACACCCTGTAATACAGGGCTTCCCTATCCCCCTTGCCACAACTGCAGCATGGCTGGTCATGCCTCCACGGCTTGTAAGGACTCCTGCAGCGGCGTAAAGCCCATGAACATCATCCGGAGTGGTCTCAGGCCTTACAAGTATCACGGGGGTACCCTCCTCGGCCAAAGTTACAGCTTCGTCCGGGTCAAATACTATCTTGCCGACCGCTGCACCGGGTGAAGCAGGGAGGCCGCTGGCAGCGGCCGAATAGTCCGCCTTAGGATCAAATTGATCATGAAGGAGCATTTCCACCTGATCAGGACCCACTCTTGAAATACAGGTCTCTTTGTCTATCAGACCCTCAGAAACCATGTCCACAGCAATGTTAACGGCAGAAGACGCACTTCTTTTCCCGGTTCTTGTCTGAAGGATATACAGTTTGCCCTTTTCAACGGTGAATTCAATATCCTGCATATCAAGATAATGCTCTTCCAGGGTTCTGGCATAGTTAACAAGGTCTCTATAGACATCCGGAAAATATTCCTGAAGGGAATCAATGTCCCTGGGTGTCCTGATACCGGCCACTACATCTTCCCCCTGTGCATTAAGCAGGTATTCGCCATAAAGTTTCTTTTCTCCATTTGATGGGCTCCTGGAAAAACAGACTCCCGTACCCGAGTCTTCACTGATATTCCCATAGACCATGGCTACAATATTAACGGCGGTTCCCAGGGAATCATCTATCCCGTTCATTTTCCTGTAAGTTCTGGCTCTCTGGTTATCCCAGCTATTGAAAACAGCTTTTACGGCCATTTTCAACTGTTCTTCCGGGTCTTCCGGGAATTCGCTCTTTGTCTGCTGTCTGTATATGGAACGGAAATCATCTATGAGGACCCGAAGTGTTCCCGGATCCAGTTCAAAATCATAGGAAATGCCAAGTTCGTTCTTTTTTCTTTCCAGTGCGAATTCAAACCTGTTCGTTCCGGTCCTCATAACCACATCAGAAAACATCTGGATAAAGCGACGGTAACAATCGAGAACAAATCTTTCGTTACCCGAATAGTCGATCATTGCTTGTACTATTTCACTGTTAAGACCCAGGTTCAGGATGGTATCCATCATCCCGGGCATGGAAACAGGGGCTCCGGACCTTACAGAAACCAGAAGGGGGTTTTTCCCGGCACCGAAGGTTTTTCCTGACTTGTCTTCAAGATATCCTATCCCGGAGATCACATCTTTCCATATATCTTCAATAAAAGAATCTCCGGAATTAAGATATTCCAGGCAGGCCTGGGTGGTAAGTGTAAAACCGGGAGGAACCGGGATCCCAATGGAAGACATCTCTGCAAGGTTAGCACCCTTTCCTCCCAGTACTGACCTCATCGAGGCTCTTCCCTCATCAAAAGTGTACATAAACCTGACAGTGTTTTTGTTCTTCATCATTATCACCCTGTCCTTGAATATATTTTACTCAAGATGCAAGTAGGTGATGACCTCCTGTGCAGTTTCTTCAATGGCTTTATCTGTTACGTCAAAGATCTTGCATCCGACCTGTTTCATTATTTTTTTTGCATAACCTATCTCATCTTCGACCTTATCTATTTTCGCATAAGCCGAGGTTTCCGGGTCAAGCCCCATCATTTGAAGACGTTCTTTCCTGACCTGCTGCAATTTGGAAGCCTTGATGGTCAGGCCGACAACCTTCTGGGGGTCCAGTCCAAACAGTTCCTGAGGAGGTTCCAGGTTAGGGACAAGTGGTATATTGGCAGTCATAATGCCCTTATGTGCCAGGTACATGGAAAGGGGTGTCTTACAGGTCCTGGAAACTCCGACAATAACAAGTTCAGCTTCAGGAAGCATGTGGCTATTGCTCCCGTCATCACAAGCGATCGAAAATTCTACCGCTTTCACCCTTTTAAAATATGCCTCATCCATCTGGTGTGCAAGTCCCGGTTTTTCAAGTGGTGACATCTGGAGAGTGTCAGATAGAAGATCCATTACCGGCCCAAGCACGTCAATGACCTTAAGTCCCATTACTGCGGCCTTGTTTATGAACCATGTCCTGACATCATGATCAACAAGGGTACATGCAATTATAGCCTTGTTATCAAGGGCCTCTTCCAGGACCCTCCTCGCACGGCTTTCACTGTTGATATATCTGAAACGCCTTATCCTCGTATGTCCGTTGGGGAATTGCCTTGTGGCAGCCCTGGTGACCGTTTCGATCGTTTCCCCGGTAAAATCGGATACAACAAATATTTCAAGGGGGTTGTCTTCGGAGTAATGCATATATTTCTACCCTTTCCTAGGAAAATAGGATCAAAAATAGCGGTGGTAACAGAAATTATTTCTTATCTTACTATGGATTTCACCTTTTTATCCAGAAAAATTATCCCCCCGCACCTGGCGGGGGGATAATCGAATCTGGCTTTAAAAAAAGTGGTCACGTAAGGTACTAAAGGTTCAGGTTGCCAAGATCTCCTATCATAAGGAAAAGTTGATTGCACTTATCAAGAAGGGCAAGCCTGTTTTCTCTTATATCCGGATCATTATCCATAACCAGGACCTCGTCAAAGAATCGGGTTATGGCCGGAGAAAGGAGGGATAGCTGATAGGCAAGACCTTTCCAGTCGTATTGGGCAAGTGAAGATCCTACCACCGGAACGATCCTGTCGATCTCTTGATCCAGTACTTTTTCGGCCGGACTCCGGAAAAGGTTTTTATCAAGCATTACCCTGGGACCTTCAGCCTTTGAAAGGATATTTCTTACCCTTACAGCAGAAGTGGCCAACTGAAGGAACCAGGTTTCATTCATCACTTCACGGAAAGTATCAAGGAACCTTGCCACCTGGAATGGCCTTTCACTGATCACAGAAAGACCAAGGCTGACAAGTTCATGGGAGTAACCTTTTTCCTTAAGTTGCATGAATAGGCGCTGGTTGAAAAATTCTCTGGACTGGTCAAAGACGCCTTCCTTAGCTTCGATAGCACGTGAGGCAAATAAGAACAGTTCATTCATGTCAATATCGAGGCCTTTACCCCAGATGATCTCGTTCAGGCAACGGGCAGCACGTCTTAACCCATAAGGATCCTGTGATCCAGATACCTGAAGATCAGCGCTGAAACAGCTGGTGATCGTATAAAGTCTTTCTGCTATTCCGATAAGAGCACCAGCCATTGTAGAAGGTAGTTTATCTCCTGAGAATCCCGGGAGATATTGGTCAGAAATAGCCTGGGCAACTTCCTGGGTCTCTCCGTTTTCCCTTGCATATTCACGTCCCATCACTCCCTGCAATTCAGGGAACTCATATACCATGCTGGATACAAGATCTGCTTTGGCAAGCAATGCAGCCCTGTCAACGGTCTTTTCAAGTTCATCGAGGCCCAGGTGTTTAACAATCCACTGGGATATTTTTCTTATATGCTGGACCTTATCGTATACGGTGCCGAGTTTTTCCTGGTAAATAACGTTCTGAAGGGCTTTCACCTTTGAAGAAAGAGGTGTTTTCAGATCTTCCTTCCAGAAAAAAGCTGCATCCGACAATCTTGCCCTCAATACTCTCTCGTTTCCTTCCCTTACAATATTCATATTGGTAGACCTGTTATTGCTGACTCCCACAAAATATGGGAGCAGTTTTCCCTGGTCGTCCCTTACAGGGAAATACTTCTGGTGGTGGATCATGGTGGTAGTAAGGACTTCTTCCGGAAGGACAAGGAAATCCTTGTCAAAGGAACCGAAAAATGGGACCGGGTACTCCACCAGGTAAAGGTTCTCCTGGATAAGATCTTCCCTTTTGTCGGCTACCCCGGATATTTCCTTTTCCAGGGTTGAAATGCCGGCAAGCATCTTTTCACGTCGCTTATCCTGGTCAACAACCACATAGTTGTCGTACAGTTTTTCAAAATAAACGTTAACATGGGATATCTCGATCTTTCGGGCCCCCATGAAACGATGTCCCCTGGTCATTCTATTGCTGGAAATATTTCCAACTTTAAAAGGTATTATCCTGTCATCAAGAAGGCAGAGGATCCAGCGTATAGGTCTGGCGAACCTGAAATTCGGATCGTCCCAATACATGCTTTTGGGGAATATAAGTGACTGGATAAGTTCCGTCATCAGGTCAGGAAGGAGGGTTTCAGTCTTCTGGCCCTTCTCTGATATCTCCACAAAAGCATATTCCACTCCGTTGACTTTCCCGGGCTTGAGTATCTCGAAATCGATACCCTTGCTTTTGGCAAAGCCGAGGGCAGCCTTGGTCGGGTTTCCGTTCGCATCGAAGGCCTGGCTCCATTTAGGTCCCCTGTATTGAGTGATTTCATCTTCCTGCTGCATTGCAAGGCCACTGAAAAGAAGGGCTATCCTTCTGGGAGTACCGTAAGCATTGACATCCTGGCATGAAATACGTTTATCGGAAAGCAGTTCCCATGCCTTGTTCTTGATCGATGTTAGAGTTTCAGGCATGAATCTCGAAGGAATTTCTTCTGTCCCGATCTCAAGAAGGAGGGTTGCTGTTTTCATCAAGATCACCTCTATTTTTCAAACCCTAGGGTTTTGCTTTTCTCGTAAGGGGATATCCCATTTCCTTACGCTGTTGCACATATTTTCGGGCACATTGTCCTGCTATGTTCCTGATCCTTGATATATATCCCGTTCTTTCGGTCACGCTTATAGCGTTCCGTGCATCAAGAAGGTTGAAAGTATGGGAACATTTAAGTACATAATCATAGGCAGGAAAAACCAGCCCCTTCTCGATTATTCTTGCTGCTTCAGCCTCATACATGGCAAAAAGGGCAAAAAGCATGTCTGTATCAGCTTCATCAAAGTTATATATGGAATGTTCAACTTCACCCTTATGGTGTACATCCCCATAAAGGAGGCTGTCGTTCCATGAAAGGTCGTAGACATTTTCGACTTTCTGGACGAACATGGCTATCCTTTCAATACCATAGGTTATTTCAGCAGGCACAAGGGTCATGTCCACTCCACCTACCTGCTGGAAATAAGTGAACTGAGTGATCTCCATACCATCCAGCCAGACTTCCCAACCAAGCCCCCAGGCACCAATGGTGGGGGATTCCCAATCATCTTCGACAAATCGTATGTCGTGCTCCTCTGGGTCGATGCCCAAAGCCATCAGGCTGGAAAGATATATTTCCTGGATGTCATCAGGGGCAGGTTGAATGATAACCTGGTATTGGTAATAATGCTGTAGCCTGTTGGGGTTCTCGCCGTATCTCCCGTCTGTAGGTCTTCTTGATGGTTCAACATAAGCGACTCTCCAGGGTTCAGGGCCGAGAACTCTCAGTGTCGTTGCAGGATTCATGGTTCCTGCTCCAACTTCGATATCATAGGGTTGCTGAATTATGCAGTCCTGGTCAGCCCAGAATCTTTCCAGTCTGAAAATAATTTCCTGAAGGTTCAATTTTCACCCTCCTATAGATCAGTTCATGGCTTTAGTTCTTGCTTATCAAACTTTAAGGATCATAAGGATAACACAATATTTCATGACTGTTTGCAAAGTATATCTCTTAACATGATGGTGGCTCCCCTGAATCCGGCAATTTGTGTGTCATTGAGCTCCATGCAGAATTCCTGGAAAGAACCCCGCGAAAGCATAGCAGCCTTTTTAAGGACATGCAAGTTAATGGGAGGAATACTGTTTTTACCTTCCCCTGAAAGACAGGATGAACAGAGAAATCCTTCAGATGAGATATACCCTTGGGAAACTCCACACCCGCAGGACTGGCAAATGTCAACTTCCGGAGCCAGCCCCCAGGACTTCAACCATCTCCATAAAAACCTCCACTCCACCACTTCCCTTGGGCAATCCCGGATAAGCAGGTCCCGTGTCCAAAAAAGATGTGCAAGCACCTCATCATCTGGATGTCCTTGAGGCAGATTGGAATTGATCAGTTTCAGAATTGAAAAATATGTTCTGAGGGCTCCGGGACGATGGCGTAATGCCCATGAGTCGGCCTTTACTTCGACAGCTTTGAGGTAAAAATTGGTTGCACCTTTATACAGAGTAAAAATACCCCAGGTGGATGGCTCAAGGGATCCTCCGAATCGAACCTTTCCTTTCGCAGACCCGGGAGCTATTACCCAGATAATGCCGTGTCCTTTCAGGAACAGGTTAAGGAAAATATCACCTTTGTGGGAGATAACCCTTTTGGTAATAATTCCGGAACCTGAATAAAAACCTTGCTTAAAGGCCAGTTTATCCATTCTGCTTTCAATTATTCCCCATCATCCGTTTTACTTCCTTTTCAGATCTTCTCCACGACTTGCGGACTTTTACCCAAAGATCCAGAAAAACCCGAAAACCTGACAGTTTTTCCAGATCCTTTCTGGCATAGGTACCTATATTTTTCAGTTTTTCTCCGTTAGTGCCTATAATTATCCCCTTCTGGCTGTCTCTTTCTACGTAAATGGTGGCCCTTATATAGAGGTCCTTTCTATCCGTATATTCATCCGGGCTTTTGTATTCCTCCACGATAACAGCAGTGCTATGTGGTATTTCCATGTGGGTAAGCAGAAAGATCTTTTCTCTTATGATCTCAGAAGCAAGAAACCTTTCAGACCTGTCAATTATGATATCTTCCGGGTATAGCGGAAATCCTGTGGGAAGATTTGAGCTGATAATATCAACAAGGATATCCAGGTTTTGTCTCTTCAGCACAGATACAGGGATCTTACCGAGAGGTTTCCGCTTCATAGTGTAAAGCTCAGCAATTCGATCCAGCTCAACCCCACTCCACCTGGATACTTTATCTATCTTGTTCACCACCAGTATGAAGGGGGTTCCTACGCTGTTGATCATTTGAAGGATCCCTTTGTCCTCGGGCAATATCTCCCTGTCTGTGGCTTCTACAAGATACAGGAGAAGATCCGTATCCTCCATTGCTTTCCGAGCGGTATTTACAAGGTGTTCACCCAATTTATGCTTTGGAACATGAACACCAGGGGTATCTTTGAAGATGATCTGGAGGTTGGGTCTGTTCAGGATACAGATTATATTGTCCCGTGTTGTTTGGGGCTTTGGGGATACAATGGTCACTTTGTAATCCAAAAGGCTGTTGATCAGGGATGATTTCCCTACGTTCGGCCTTCCCATAATGGTCACGATTCCTGATCTGAAAAGGGCCTCCTGTTCATTAAGGTGAGGAGAGATCATTCAGGAAAAGATCCTTCTGGTGTGGTCATAAATGGTGATGGCAGAAGATCCCTTAAGGTCTTTGTTGAAATTTGCCCTGAGGATTCAAGAACAACAAGCATATCGGGATTGAACTCAAAAAGAAACTGCCTGCAGGACCCGCAAGGCGGACACTCATGGCCACTTTCACATACAACAGCAATGGCGACAGGCTTTCCTGTCGCATTCTGGACCAGTGAAGTCATGGCATTTCGTTCCGCACATATAGTTAGGCTGAGAACGGCATTTTCAACATTACAGCCGATAAATATTTCATCATCCGTGGTCAGGATTGCAGATCCTACACGAAACCCTGAATATGGAGCATATGAACTCTGAAGGGCTTTGCGAGCTCTCCATAGGAGATCATCAGGTGAAATCACTTTACTTGGCCAATCCAATTCTTTCCCTCCATATTGCAGGAACTCTCTCTGATCATTCAGATCCTCAAAAGCCTTAAGAGTTGTATCCTGTGATCTTCGACCTTTACCACATCTATCTCCCAATCCCGGTACCTGAGTTTCTCGCCTTCCTCGGGAAATTCGCCGGCCAGCGAAAGAACAAGGCCACCTATACTTTCTGCATCTTCCGATTCAAAGGGGTAATTGAGACTTTCACTAAGATCCTCAAGACCCACATATCCCTGTACCAGGAATGACCCCGCAGATTCACGAAGGACCGGTGGGTTCTCTTTGTCATATTCATCCTGGATCTCACCAACGATCTCTTCAAGGAGATCTTCCAGGGTAACGATCCCGGCAGTTCCTCCATATTCATCCACCACTATTGCCATATGAACGTGTTTCCCTTTCATGATGTTGAATAGGTCTACGATCTTCATGGATTCCGGGATAAATAATGGATCTCTTTTCAGTTTGGAAACAGGTTCCTGCGCCATACCAGAATCCAGGTAAGGGATGGTGTCTTTCACATACAGTATTCCAATTATATTATCCAGAGAACCTTCGAATATAGGAACCCTTGAATGACCATGCTCCTGGAAAACAGCCACAGCTTCACCTATTGAATATTCTGAGGGGACTGCATCCATATCGGTCCTGGGGACCATGATCTCGTAAACCCTGCTTTCCTTGAAGGAAATTATCCCGTGGATCATCTTGCGTTCCACTTCCTCTATCACTCCTGTTGCCTCTCCGATAGTGACCATTTGTTCAATTTCTTCCCTTGTCACAAAGGTATGAGGAGATTCGAGATCCACGCCAAAGATAAGTCCAAGGTATTTGATGAGTTTTTTGAGGAACCAGACAAAAGGAGCAAGCAGAAAATACAGAAGGGTCAGCACAGGAAGTGTAAGAAGAAGCACTTTTTCAGACCTTACTATTGCTATGCTCTTCGGCAGGATCTCCCCGAAAATGACGATAAGAATGGTCATTATCACAACAGCAATGAATATCCCCTTGTCTCCAAAGACCACAAGGGCAAGAGATGTGGCAAGAGCACTTGCTGCTATATTTACCAGGTTATTGGCTATTAAAGTTATGGTAAGTGCCTTTTGCAGGTCATGGAGTAACCAGTCAAGGAACTTCGCTTCATAGGGATGCTTCTCTTTCAATGCAAGGAGCTTGCTGCGGCTCATGGCTGTGATGGATGTTTCAGCACTACTGAACAGCGCTGAAAGCAGGAGCAGGATGAAAAGGATAAAGAAACCTCCTGTAAGAGAGCTGGTCATTCTCTGGTCCCCCCGGATCTTTCCAGGTATCTTTCCTTTTCAGGATCAGGAAGGGCGCTGTAAAGTCCTGATGCAATAAAAGCCTGTTTCTCCAGCATCAGAACTTCCTCTTCCTCCGTATCATGATCCCAACCCAGTAGATGCAATAGACCATGGGAGATCATCAGACAGAGTTCCTCAAGAAGGTTGAGTTTTGCCTGGCGGGAATTCTCCTGTATGAACTCGGGGCAAAGGACTATATCACCTAGAGGGAGTATCTGCCATTCTTTCGGGTCTGGAAAAGCCCCTCCTTCCCAGAGGCCAAAAGAAAGAACATCTGTAGGCTTATCTATACCGCGATAGGCCACGTTCAGAGACCTCATCTCCAGTGGGGAGACGAATTTAAGGGAGATCTCTATCTCGCCATATAGAACTGATTCTTCCCATAGTCCAGGTATGAATTCAGAAAGGGCATGTCCCAAGTACTGGAAAAAACTTAGCGGAATTGCACTACTGTCAGGATCTCCTTCTTCGACACTTCCTGAAGCCAGTGTCACTTTCATTGCTTTGCCTCCTCGTTGGTATTGTTTCCATTTAAAGGTGATATTTTCTGTACTCGTCGAGTATGATACATAGATTGCAAGGTAGAAAGCAAGACCTCTTTCATTTCTGACAGTTCCTTCAGGGTAAAATCAACTTTTTCCATCTGACCTTCGGCTATCTTTGTCTCGATGACACCCTCAATAGCCTTTTCTATATCCTGGATAGAGGTTATATTGTCTATATCTGCACGAACAGCAGCTTCAACTGAATCTACTATCATCAACAAGGCAGTTTCCTTGGTTTTGGGTTTCGGGCCAGGGTAGCAGAATTGGTCTCTGGGCACTTTTTCTCCCAGGTTCCTGGCCTTTCGATAAAAGTAGGAAAGACAGGTTTTGCCATGATGTTCAGCAATGAAATCGATTATCCTCTGTGGTAATTTGTATTCCCTTGCAAGTTCTATTCCTTCTCTTACATGAGCAATGATAGAGAGGGCTGACAGGGAAGGTGTTATTCTATTATGGACGTTATCCCCCCCCATCTGGTTTTCCACATAATAATGGGGCCTTTTCAACTTCCCGATATCATGATAGTACGCTCCGGCCTTTACAAGGTTGGCATCGAGGCCGATACGATTAGCCGCTGCTTCAGCAAGAGTTCC
The DNA here is from genome assembly GCA_016927765.1 of Synergistales bacterium. GTDB lineage: Bacteria > Synergistota > Synergistia > Synergistales > JAFGMB01 > JAFGMB01. The sequence continues at coordinate 9,105 of JAFGMB010000152.1, read as the reverse complement.
GACCATGAGGGAATGATGATAGGTACCGGGAGCCTCTATCTGTAATTTTTTCAGCAGTTGTTGAGATGGATGGCTAAGGTCCATAAGGCGCAAGGGAGAAAGCACATCGAACATGTTTTCAAGAAGAGGCAGGCTGAGAATTGCGAAAAGACTCCAGATAAAACTTGCAACCCCATATCTTAAGAGTGAATCCCAACTGAAGTAGATCCCTATAGACCATCTTACGATAATAGCGGTCAATGAAAGATATATACCCAGCAAAAAAAGTTCTTTCCACAGGTTTGTACGCGACGTGACATGTTTGAAAAATAAATAGCCGGACATGGCAGCGAAAAATCCCATAAATCCTATCACCAGCACAAGGCCCGGTGAAAAGCCGGCGACAAGGAAAGCGCCCAGAAGGCTTGCTGCGATAATGACCTGAAATGCCACTGGCCTGGACATGGTAAGGTAGCACCAACCGGCAAGAACGAGCAGGCCGGAGCCTTCAGCCCTCATCATATGGGAAATGAAAAGCAGCAACCATCCCCCGGACTGAAGTGTAACGATATATATCCATGGGTTCCTTCCGGCAAGATTATAATTTTCCTGCTTGATCTTTATTCTGAACCAGCTGACCCAAAAGGCAATCCCGACTATCAGAAGAAACAACTGATGAAAGGGGTACTTTCTTTGCGGGTAACCCTGGTCTTTTAGTATTTCACCAATTGCAGGTGTAATTATCTCTCCCTCCGCAATAATAAGATCACCGGGATCAAGATATCTCTGAACTGGAGATACATCAGTAAGGACCTTTGCCTGCAAATGCTCTGTAAGATCCTGATCAAGAACCTCAGGCGGAGTGAGAAGTGCATCAAGGATCTGAAAAGCAAGGTTCTTGTCAGCCCTGGATAAAGCTCTTGATTCAAGTTGTTCCCAAATTGCGTCAGTTACCTGGTCCTTATCCGGTAATTCATGAATATCAAGAGCCACCAATTGTTCAGCGATATCTGAACATGCCCTTGCTATGACAGCCCGCTGAGGTTCTTCAAGAGAAAATAAAAGCTCCTTGAGGTCATCCTGAAGAGGTAAATCGCCAAAATCGCTCTCCGACAGTTTCCTGATATACTCCTGTATATGCTGCTCATCGGGTACATCCGAAACCATAACACTGACCCTTGTCAATTCCATCTTCTGCCGTAATTTTTCGGTCGCTTCCTGGTCAATATAACCTACAGAGGTAATAGCCCTGTATGGTCTTGTAGCGACCTTGTGAACTTCAAATCCGGTTCGGTTCTCCTGCAGGGCCCATCTCGAGGACAGGATAATAAAAGCCACGACAAGAAGTGCAAGTACAGGTAATACCGTATCCCTGTCCAGTCTTGCAGTGGATAAAGAAAGATTCCTGAAATTAAAGGTATCCTTACTCTTGCGGCTCTTTCCGTTTCCGTTCTTCATATTTTTCATATGCCTTGACCACGGCCTGGACGATATGATGTCTCACAACATCCCTGTTGGTTAATATCTGGAAATGGATACCATCGATCTCCTTAAGTATCTCCCTTACCTGTATAAGACCTGACATTTTTCCTGCAGGAAGATCGATCTGGGTGATATCTCCTGTTACCACGGCTTTAGAACCAAATCCTATTCTGGTCAGGAACATTTTCATCTGTTCGGGTGTTGTATTCTGGGCTTCATCAAGAATGATAAAGCTATCGTTCAGGGTTCTGCCTCTCATGTAGGCTAATGGTGCTATTTCAATAATATTCTTTTCAACATATCTCATAAAGCGTTCAGGTGAAAAAAGATCGTAAAAAGCATCATAAAGGGGCCGTACATAGGGTTCCACTTTTTCTCTCAGGTCTCCCGGAAGATAACCGAGACTTTCTCCAGCCTCAACGACAGGCCTGACAAGAATGATACGGCTTATCTTTGACTCTTTAAGCATTGCCACCGCCTTGCAAACGGCCAGATATGTTTTTCCTGTACCGGCAGGCCCGATCGCAAAAACGATGTCATTTGATTTCATGGCTTCCATATAGGACTGCTGGCCAGCGGTTCTGGCACGAACAGGTTTTCCTCTGGCTGTAGTCATGATGATCTCACTGAACATGTGGGAAAGATCAACTTTCCCCTCTTCAGCTATAGTATCCATGGAATACCTGATATCGGTAGGTGTTATTACATGTCCCTTTTGAGCTACTACTGAAGCCTGGCGCAGAAAATCTGCAATAGTTGCAACTACCCCCTCATCAGGACCCTCAATGGTAATAACATCTCCCCTGACATTGATCCTTATTGGAAAACGTTCTTCCAGGGTATGAAGATTCTCGTCGTTGGTCCCTGTTAGACGGGATATGACCTCTGCCTTTGAAACAATGACCTTCTGCTGAAACGACTGAAGGTCTCTTCTATTCAATTCACCCGAAGAAGAGGGTTTTCTGTTACTCCCCAACGACACTCTTCACCTCGGGAATATGTTCCTGTAGAACCCTGAGAACAAGGGATCTGAGTGTCATCTGCGCAAAAGGGCAGGAACCACAAGAACCAGTAAGTCTCACTTTCACTTCCCCCTTCTCCTGATCAAAGGAAACTATCTCGCCGTCCCCACCATGACTTTGCAATGCCGGGCGAACGTATTTATCCATGATGTCCCTGATCCTGTTATCATTTACCATAAGTCCTAAATCCTCCTTGAGATGTGAAATAAAAAGTATTACTCTTAAACCGGGTAGGCAGCCCCCTCTACAAACTCGTTAAGCCCTACATCCCTCTTCATCTCCCTGGCATATTTCTGTACCAGGAAATCCTTTGCCACAGCTGGGAATAGAATGTAACTGAGAAAGTCTTCAGGCTGGATTGCCCATGCTGCTATTTCCTTACGGGCTTTCTCTAATTCGGGCTCGATCTTTTCACCTGGACGGCATGTTATTGGAGTCTCTTCTCCAATTGCTTTTCCACACGCTTCAGGATCGATCTCTCCTGGAGGAGTGCCATAGTACCCGAGGAAATAGTTCCTGACCTCTTTCGGCACTATCTTCCATCTCTCTCCGGTAAGGATATTAAGGGTTGCCTGTGTACCAACAAGCTGACTGGTGGGTGTGACAAGAGGGGGATACCCCATTTCTTTTCTAACCTTCGGAACTTCTTCAAGCACATCATGTAATTTATCAAGAGACTTCTGTTCGCTAAGTTGACTGACCAGGTTAGAATACATACCACCAGGTATCTGGTACATAAGGACATTAATATCGATACCGGCCATATCTACAAGTAAATTGGAATATTTTTCTCGAGCTTCCTTGAAGTGGGTTGCTATGGGGACAAGGCTTTCCAGAGAGATCATAGTATCATGATCTCCCCCGTTGAGTGCCGCGACCATAGCCTCAGTGGCAGGTTGGCTGGTACCCATTGATAGGGGCGAAATCGCGCAATCCACCACATCAGCTCCGGCGTTGATAGCCGCCAGATATGCCATGGCAGCCATTCCGCTGGTGTAATGACAGTGGACCTGGACTGGAAGACCTGTCCTGTTCTTGATAGCTTTTACAAGTTTTTCTGAGGCCACAGGGCTTAGAAGCCCCGCCATATCTTTTATGCATATTGAATCCGCACCCATTTCCTTCATATGGATGGCGAGGTCGGCAAAAGCTTCAAGGGTATGAACTGGAGATAAGGTATAAGATATGGAAAGCTGTAGATGGGCACCTTCCTTCTTAACCTGGTCAGCAGCTATTTCCATGTTCCTGAGGTCATTGAGGGCATCAAAGATCCTTATGATGTCAAGTCCGTTCCCGACAGCACGCTTTACAAATTCACGGACAGTATCATCTGCATAATGCCTGTAACCGACAATATTCTGTCCTCTCAGAAGCATCTGTAGTCTGGTTTTCTTGAACCGTTTTCTTAGGGTTCTGAGACGATCCCATGGATCCTCGTTCAGAAAACGCATGCAGGAATCGAACGTAGCTCCACCCCACACCTCCAGTGAGTGATAGCCTACCTCGTCCATCAGATCTACTACAGGAAGCATGTCCTCTATCCGTAATCTTGTAGCAATAAGAGATTGATGAGCATCTCTAAGTGCCGTTTCAGTAATACCTACCTTCGCCTTGGACCTGTCCACGGATCTCTTCTCCGGATTAGTGGTCATTTCTATCCCTCCTCCCAAAAAATCACTGCTCTCTGGTTTCTTCACGTTCATATGGTTTTGGCAATGTTCCACATTTCATCAAGTTCGTCAAGTGTATAATCATCCCATGACTTTTGTTGATTTTCAATCATTTTTTCAATTTGATTGAAACGATGGACAAATTTTGAACTTGCTTTATGAAGAGCGATCTCTGGGTCTACATCAAGGTGGCGGGACAAGTTCACTAATGCAAAGAAAAGATCTCCCAACTCTTCCTCGATTTTCACATAGTCTTTTTCAATGATTTCAGCCCGCAATTCTTTTATTTCTTCTTCGATCTTGTCAAGAACGGACAATGTATCATTCTTGGGCCAATCAAAACCCACATTAGCCGCCTTTTCCTGTATCCGCAAGGATTTCAGGAGAGCCGGGATCTGATCTGGAACACCTGATAAGACTGAAGAAAAACCCGTGTTATTGCCTTCTTGCGATTTCTCCGATCGTTTGATCTTTTCCCAGTTCTTAACAACTCCCTCACTATCCTTTACAGATATATCGCCAAATACATGAGGGTGGCGTCTTATAAGTTTCTCATTGATGGAAGTGATAACATCATCAATCGAAAAAAGGCCTGCTTCCTGAGCTATCTCAGAAATGAACACAGGTTGGAGAAGGAGATCGCCGCTTTCTTCGATAATATCTTTTATCTTTCCATCAGATATGGCTTCGACCAGTTCATAGGCTTCTTCAATAATATATTTCCTCAGTGATTCCATGGTCTGTTCCCGGTCCCAGGGACAGCCACCCGGCCTCCTTAATTTGTTCATGATTGTTACAAGTTCAGCGAAGATCAAACCCTGGGCTCTGCTGTTTTCTTTTGACATTGAGCACCTCCGTAAAGATCATGACACAAAAGTAGTGCTGGATTCAGTCCTGTCCTTCAATATGGAGATAAGATATTGTAACCCTTTCTGTCCACCAGGCCCAACAGAATACCCTGAAGAGGTCAGCCAGGATGATCTGCCACGGAACAGATCCTGGATCATTTCATCAGGTCCCTCGATCCTTATTTCCTCCCTGGAAACACGAATATTATATAATCCGGTTTCTCTTGAAAGGATCCTTATCCTTGTTATATCGAGAAAAGATCGAAAACTCAAAGGTGGGGTACCGAACCTGTCCCTTATTTCCTGTACAAGGTTTTCCATATCTTTCAAACTGGCTAACCTCAGGATCTTTCTGTACAGAACGATCCTGACATTATCCTGGGGAATAAAAGAGGCAGGGATATTGCTTTCCAACTCTACAATAATTTCAGGTTCTTTCAGGATTTCACCGCGGATCTTTCTGATCTCCTCCTGCAGAAGATGGTAATAATGGTCCAATGCTACTCCTGAACGATGACCATGCTGCATGGTTCCGAGGAGTTCCCCACCTCCACGGATCTTAAGATCATGAAGGGCCAGGTTATAACCACCTCCCATACCAGGCAAGGAAGCCATTGCTTCAAGTCTTTCCCGTGATTCTTCCCCGATAACAGACTCACGAGGATAGAGAAAGAAGGCAAATGCAGCCTGGGAACGTCGTCCGATCCTTCCCCTCAGCTGGTATAACTGAGCCAGCCCCATTTCATGAGAATCATCAACAATAAGCGTATTTGCCCTTCCAACATCCAGCCCGCTTTCTATGATAGTCGTACAGACAAGGATATCTATTGTTCCTGCATAAAAATCAAGCATATGCTTTTCCAGCTCTTTATTGTTCATCTGGCCGTGGGCATCTGCAATGGTGGCTTGAGGGAACATTTGCCTGAGGGTTTCTACTCGCTGATATATGGTCTTGACCCTGTTGTGAACAAAAAATATCTGTCCCCCTCGAGTTAATTCCCTGGAAACTGCCTCAAGGACAAGATGATCATTCCACGGTCCCACATAGGTTGTAACCGGGATTCGATTCTCGGGAGGAGTTGCTAGTATCGAAATTGGCCGGAGACCCTGAAGGGAAAGTGAAAGTGTCCTGGGTATCGGTGTTGCGGAAAGGGTAAGCACATCAACCAGGCTATACTCTTTTTTCAGCTTTTCCTTATGGACTACCCCAAATCGGTGCTCCTCATCTATTATCAGAAGGCCGAGGTCCCGGAAAGTTACGTCTTTCTGGATTATCCTTGATGTTCCGATAATTATGTCGATCTGCCCCTCCCTTAACCGCTGGAGAATGTCTTTTTGTTCCCTCGGTTTTTGAAATCGGGAGAGATAGGCTATGTTAATAGGAAAACCTGCAAATCTTACCGAAAATGTCTGAAAATGCTGTTGAGCTAGGACAGTGGTAGGAACCAGAAAGGCCACCTGTTTGCCAGAATCGACAGCTTTAAAGGCTGCCCGCAAGGCTACTTCTGTTTTGCCGTATCCAACGTCTCCCACCAGAAGACGGTCCATGGGAATGGTGTTCTCCATATCCTTCTTTACTGATTCAATTGCTGATAACTGGTCAGAAGTCTCAATGAAGGGGAAGGCCTTCTCGAAATCTCCGAGCATCGATGAATCCTCATTAAATCCATACCCCTCAAGCATTTCACGATGGGCAAAAATATTGATGATAGCCCTGGCATCCTCTCTTGCGCTGGCCCTGTCTTTCTGAAGCCTGTTCTTCCATCGTTTTCCTCCAAGAACATCAAGTTCCGGTTCTTCTCCCGGAATAACGGAAAGAGAAGAAATTTTTGAAAAGTTAAAGATGGGGAACAGAAGCCTTTTGCCTTCTGCGAACTCAAGAACCAGCATTTCATGTTCATGTTCGTCTAAACTGACCTTTTCCAGCCCCTGAAAGAGAGCAACTCCATGTTCCCTGTGAACTACATATTCACCGACCTGTATCCCTTCCTGCCAGTCTGATGGTATGGGGTTAAAATCTCTTTGTGAGTACCATGAGTTGCTGACGCCTGATACTTCAAGGTCAGAAATGACGATTCTCTTATCCTGGAGATCAATAAAACCGTTACTGAGACTCCCTGAACAGATGTTCACGGGAGAATTGGAAAGACGCTCCTGCATCACAGGATTATCTGTAAAGAGGTAAATTGAAAACTGATCTTCCTGCCATTGGTGTATTGCGGAAAGGAGGGAATCCATGTTACCCCTGAAAGGAGGGCAATGCTCGACAGGAATCCTCCATCGAGTTCTTTTGGTATCAGCATTATGGATACGGAGCTTCTGTAGTTTGGAAAGGGAAAGGTAGAAATTATGCCATGAGAAGGATATCTTATCCTCAGCATCTTCAGCCAGGTTATTCCATAGCCAGATATAGGTCTCAGCCTGGGTCTCTATCCTTTCAGGATCGAAAAGGAGTATTCTGTGATCAGGCTCAATAATATCATTGAGTGTAAGTCCCCTAGCATGTTTGATGCCCTGTAACTTCATGCTCTCCATACTGCCGACACTTCTCTGGCTATTTGGCTGGAAGACCCTGATAGATTCGACTTCTTCGTCAGAGAACTCAATTCTGAGAGGAAGGGATCTACCGGGATTGAAGATATCGAATATGAATCCCCTGGAGGCGAATTGTCCGGGAGACCAGACCAGATCAGAACGGGTAAAACCATTTTGTGTAAGCCACCTGACCAGCTCATCTCGATGGACAATCTGGCCTTTAGTGATGGTGAAAAAGGAATCTGATTTCTTAAGCGGCCCCAACAGGGAACCTGGGGTTGCGACAAGGATACCGCTTTTCTGTGCTTTCCATATAGAAAGAGTCTCTCCTCTTTCAAGAGAGAAGGCGGGATCATGTATGGAGTCCTTGTCAAGAGGAACAGGTTTAAGGAATAAAGTCCTGCTGCTTCGGAATAAGCTTTCTCTATCAGAGCAAAAAGTCTGGGCTTCCTGCAATGTAGGGAGAACAACTATAAGGGGGATTCCAGGCTCTCCACATATCCAGGGCAACGCTGAGCCTCCCGGACTCAGGAAAAGGTCTGATATCCCCTGCCATTTTTCTTCTATCTGCCATATGCTGAAAGGACTGGAAAAACGAGGCCTGTTAATGCTCAATGAACAACCCCATTCAACAGAAAACAGCCAGTGGGTTCTTCTGCCTGTTGAAAGTCTTCACTATTCAATAAGAGCTTTACCATTCACACGACTCATAGCCAAGTCAATATCATCTGATAACCATATGGTAACTGCCCTGGCCGCATTATCGAGGATGCTGTCCAAAACATCTGATTCTTCTTTTTTGAAGGGGGACAGAACATGGTCAACTATATCCCCTCGAGGTGCACCAACTCCGACTCTGAGCCTGGGTATCTCAACTGTACCAAGTTCCCTGATCACTGATGCCATTCCGTTATGTCCCCCGGATGTTCCTTTGGACCGTAACCGTAATTTACCCAAAGGTAAGACCGCATCATCGTAGATAACAAGAATGTCAGGAGTGGCTATATCGTAAAACGATACAGCCTTCCTGACAGCGTGACCACTGAGATTCATATATGTCAGAGGTTTAAGGAACACGGTAGTTTCCCCCGAAAACTTCACAGGGCCAAGTACTTCAGATTCAAACCTTAGAACCCTTTTCAAGGGGTTTATTTCTGAAGTCAAACGACCAATGATCATCCAGCCGATATTATGTCTCGTAGAAGTGTAACGTGGACCAGGATTACCTAAACCCACTAAAAGGCGCACAAGAAATTACTCCTCTACTTCCTCCCCTGGCTTTGATTTTCCAATTACTTCAACTTCCGTCATTTCTTCTTCCAGTTCAGCGGTTTCCTCGGAAGGAATTCCCATGGCACCCCTGGAACTGGAGACTGAAAAGACCACCAGGTTGTTATCATCCACCAGAACTGCACTTTCTGGCAGAGAGAGAGCGGAAAGATGTACAGATTGATTCAATTCCAGATCCTTGACATCGTATGTCAGGACATCAGGTATTTCCTTGGGAAGCACTTCCATATGGACTTCATGGAGGATCTGTTCGAAAACACCACCGGTTTTAACTCCTTT
>JAFGMB010000151.1 GCA_016927765.1 Synergistales bacterium | reverse complement strand
TTGGGCCAGGAATATTATTCGGTATTGTATTTATGATTTATGAAGCATACATTGGGAAAAAATTCGGGTACGGTAAGGTGATCCCCTTTTCTGGGCGTTCACTGTTATCTGCTTTACGTGAAGGAATATGGGCTATTATGGCTCCAGTCATCATTTTAGGTGGAATTTATGGTGGTATCTTTACTCCGACTGAGGCGGCTGCTGTAGCAGTGTTTTATAGCATGTTTGTAGGCATTTTTGTTTTGAAAACGATTTCATGGCGGTCCTTACCGGGAATTTTATATCGTAGTGGGGTAACTACTGGGGTAATCATGGTAGTTGTTGGAACGGTAGCAGCGTTTGGCTACGCGATAACCCGTGCTGGCATACCTCAACAACTTTCTCAAGCCGCTACAAGCCTGGTAAAGACGCCTCTAATATTCCTGATTATTTCCCAGGGAATTCTTCTGATTGCTGGTATGTTCATGAATGGTTCTGCCGCTATTCTTTTGTTGGCACCGTTACTTTTCCCAACCGTAGTGAAGTATGGGATCGATCCTGTTTTTTTTGGAGCGGTAATGGTTGCCAATTTAGCGATAGGAATGTATACCCCGCCGGTTGCAGTTTGTTCCTACGTAGCGAGTAGAATTACAGGGGTTTCCTTTGATAAGACTAATCGGGCACTATTGCCTTTCCTGGTTTTATCGATTGTTGCAATTGCTTTATTGCTGGCATTTCCATCGATTGTGCTTTATATACCCAATGCAGTTTTCAGGTAATAAGAAATAATTCTCCTGGACATAGAACAACAGATATTTGTTCTACGTCCTTACATCAGGAAATTTGCCATGGAAATATACAACTGGTTAATTCTGAGTTGTCTCCGTTGCTATTTGAGTGGATTTTGTATCTTGTTTCTCATATTCGAAACAATGTGGAAAAGGATTTGAGCATGTCTGCTCTGTATGACAAGGTGGTGCTTTCATAATGCCATTGATGTTCGGGCCTGTTAAACTTATTTGTTCATTGTTGATCAGACTTGATAAACATATGATATTTCGATGTGTTCGTGGGGAGCATATCCAGTGCTCCCAGTGCTATGAAAAGGTACCCCTGGCTTGGGGGCTGCGATAGAAGCTAACGGAAGCGAAGAGAGCGGGGCAGGCTATGTGCCACCTATCCGGTAGCATTGCTTTGCATGGTCATATTTACAAAATTGATAATCCGCATTTTTACACAAACCTACCAACAATCTGATATTCAAGAAAGTATCAGGTAGGGTTGCAGGAGGGAAGCTAGATTGGTGAATTTCGATGTCCTTGTCATCGGATCTGGAGGAGCAGGTTTGATAGCTGCTCTTTCTGCTATTAAAGAAGGGTCCACCGTAGCAGTTCTGAGCAAGACCCCAGTGGGGACTGCTTCTTCCACGGCTTATTCGAGCGGATTCTTTACCCTTCCTTACCAGGATCTGAGTTTTCAGAGGTATTTCGATAATACTATCAGCGTTGGCCGAGGGATAAACCGGAAAGATCTGGTAGAAACCCTTGGAAAGGAAGCCTGTCTTTCCCTTAAGGAATTGCAGTCCTGGGGGGTGACTGTAAGGTTTCTAAAAGATGGTCACGCCACGGTAAGGGATTCATCCCCTATCCCTATTGTCAGCGGGGGAGGTTTCATTTCAGAACTGAAAACTCTTGCATCGAACAAGGGGGTCCGGTTTATTGAAAATATCTGTGTAACGGACATCCTTGTCAGTAATAAACGGGTCTATGGTGTCGAGTATTGCGACTGGATGAAGGGTACTTTTGGCCGGATATTCTGCAATTCCTTAATACTTGCCACCGGGGGAGCGGGCCAGATCTTCAAGAGAACTGACAATCCCTCAAGGATAACAGGTGACGGTTATGCCCTTGCCCTTAAGGGCGGCTTGTCCCTGGTGGACATGGAATTTATCCAATTCTATCCTGTGGGCTTTGACGAACCACGTTTCCCCTGCTGGATGATCAGGTTACCCATTATAGATATTGCAAGGATAACTGACGAAAAGGGCGAGGAGTTTCTCAAGGCCAAGATGCAGGAGTGGAGTATAGATTCTGGTCAGGATATCAGTTTATATGCCAGGGATCGTACAGCCAGGCTGATCCAGGAAAAGATAGCCCAGGGGCATGAAATCCTTTTACACCTGGAGGATATCGAAAAGGAAAAATGGGAGGAATGGGACTTGAGAAAAATCACATCCTGTTTCCCCAGGGGCCTGAACCCATGGAATTACGGTCCAGTTCATGTGAGCCCTCTGGAACACTATTTCTCTGGAGGTATCATGATCGATAAAGGAGCAGCTACTTCAATAGAAGGGTTGTATGCCTGCGGAGAAGTTACAGGTGGTGTAGATGGTGCAAGCCGCGTAGGAGGAAATGCCCTTTCAAATATGGTTTCCTTCGCCATGAAAGCTGGAAAGGGAGCTGCTTCCCTTGCTTATAGGGTTTCTCCGAAACCATATAGACTTTTAGAAGAGAAAAAGGCTAAGAAAATATCTCTTAGTGATCGTGGTATCGAACCGTGTATGATCAGAGAGAAGATCAAGGCCCTGGATCAGGAATGCCTTGGTCCCCTGCGGAATGAAAAAGGAATCAGGAAGGTTATTTCTGAACTCGAAGACATTTATCGTGATATTCCTGATTTGAAAGTAGAGAAGCCGCAAGATCTTTTAGGTGCCCTTGAAATAGAGGGACTGCTGCTTTCTTCCCTGGCAGTGGCCTACTCAGCATGTTCCAGGAAAGAAAGCAGGGGAGTACACTACAGGATCGATTTCCCTTTAGAGATGCAGGATTTTGAGAGATCTCAATTTGTTAAAATTCAAAATGGTCAGTTTGTTACAGGTTTCGACCAAACCGATAAAGAACCTATATTCGTTGAAAAGAACCAAAGGAGTGATCTTGTATGAGCAACCTTGAAAAAGGTATCAGCAGGCAATGCGCTGATTTTGTGACGTCTGTTTCCTTCCCCGAATTGGGCCTGGAAACCGTATCAGTTGCAAAAAAATGCATTATAGACTGGCTGGGATGTGTCCTAGGTGGGTCTTCCACCTCTGCTGCACGGATCATTGGAGATCTGGTCGATGAAATGGGGGGTAAGCCCCAATCCACCCTTGTAGGGGATTTCAAAAAAACCACAGCCCTACAGGCCTCGATGGTCAATGCTTACAACTGCCATATCCTCGAGATGGACGATGTTCATAAAAGTTCCATAGTCCATCCGGCTGCACCGGTCATATCATCTGTTTTTGCCCTTGGGGAATATCTGGGCAGTTCCGGAAAGGAACTGGTAGAAGCTATTGTCGCAGGATATGATGTGATGATAAGGATCGGTGAAGCTGTAACTCCTTCCCATTACACCATATGGCACTCAACTGCCACCTGCGGGACCTTTGGAGCGGCAGCCGCTACGGCAAAACTTCTTGGGCTCGATGAAATGCAGACCCTGTACTCCATAGGCAATGCAGGTTCCCAGGCTGCCGGGTTGTGGGAATTCGCCACAGATAAAGCCATGACAAAATATCTTCATTGCGGGAAAGCAGCCTATAATGGCCTTCTTTCATCTTTAATGGCAAAGAAAGGTTTTACAGGAGCAACGATGATACTTGAAGGTGACAGGGGATTTTTCAAGGCCTACTCAAAGGAGACAAATTTCGAGGACAGTTTCAAAGATATGGGAGAGAAATACAGGATAAACGAAACAGTCTATAAACCATATGCCTCATGTCGACATACCCATGGTCCTATCAATGGAATACTGGAGATCATGGCACAACATGGTCTTTCATCTGCAGATGTTGAGAGCGTGAATGTACAGACCTACGACACGGTTTTGAAACTTGCTGGTAATACGGATTATTCAACTCCCCCTGCAGCAAGGTTCAGTATCTATTATTGCCTGGCCTGTGCACTGTTATTTGGAAGGGTCGGAGTTAGCGAGTTCCGGGAAGAGGTTCTTAAAGATCCATTGATGGCTGAGATCATTCCCAGGATAAAGGTTGAAGCTACTGAGGAAATGAATTCCATGTATCCTGCCAGATGGGCTTCAAAGATCACTATAACAACGAAATCTGGAGAAAACTACAGTACCTTTATTGAGTATCCCAAGGGTGACCCTGAAAATACCATGATGGATGAGGAAATAGAGAAGAAATATCTTTCTCTGGCCAATCTGAAGATCAACGAAGCCACTGCCCTTACACTTTTGGAGAGATGCAGAAATATCGAACAGTATGATAACCTGGCAGATTTCTTTAGCGGTATTTGAGAGAGTAGAAGGTCATACATATACTTTCGCGTTTAAGCGATTTTCGGGTATCCGCTCTAATTGACTCGGTGAATAGGGTTTGAGGATCTATGTTTAAAACGAGGGAAGATGTTCTAGTTGATACTAGGCAGGAAGAGGCACTTCTCCGCATTTTATGGCAGATAAGCGCCTCAAATTATCGGGCCTTGTATTCGACTGCAGATACACAAGAGTATTCGATTTCTGTCCATTTCTTCCATAGGTAACAGTTCAATTAGAAATCATTTATGGCGCTCCCGTAACAGGGGGCGCTTTTTTGTTCTTTTCTTACATATCATTTTCAAAATGTTCAAAATATTGCAAAATAACAACAATAAAAATATTATTTGGATGTTTTCGTAAGTTTTTGTATTTTCTACAATGACATTACATGAAAACTGAAGTTTTCGTGTTTCTAAATGATGTGTTTACAATAGTTTATTCATCCTCCGTTACTCAGAGAAGGTTTAGGTTTTTA
>JAFGMB010000150.1 GCA_016927765.1 Synergistales bacterium | reverse complement strand
CCAAGAATATCCACTGCGGCCAGGGAGGGGCATTGCTTGTCAATCAATCAGAGTTCATATCGAGAGTGGAGGTCCTTTTAGAGCATGGCACCAACCGCAGGCAGTTCCTGAGAGGGGAAGCGGATCATTATTCCTGGCAGGATGCCGGATCCTCCTTTGCCATGTCGGAGATAAACGCGGCTTTTCTTTCTGCCCAGCTGGAAAGTCTGTCAAACGTTACAGAGGATAGAAGAGGAATTTGGCATGAATACCATGGAGCTTTCGAGAAGTTCGAAGACAGGGGTATCCTAAGAAGACCGATCATACCTGGTCACTGCAGGCACAATGGGCACTGTTATCCCCTGCTTTTTCCTTCCCTGGAGATGAGGGAACAAGTTCGCAAGGCCCTGTACACTCAGGGTGTTATGGCCCATTTTCACTATATTCCTCTCCATTCGTCGCCCATGGGAAGAAGGAGATGCTCTTCAGACCCTGTTCTTCCAGACACGGAAGAGATATCCCGGAGGCTTCTTCGAATGCCCCTTTACATCGGACTTGATATGAAAGATTGCCTTGCCCGTATCGAAGCGGTATTACAGGGAGTTTTCCCTGGTGGACGGAGATGAACAAAAAGGCTATAGCCATCCTTCAGTCAAATTACATCCCCTGGAAGGGGAATTTCGACATGATCAACATGGTTGATGAATACGTTATTCTCGACGATGTCCAATACACGAAAAGGGACTGGCGAAACCGGAATCGGATAATTACCAGGGATGGGATAATGTGGCTGACTATTCCTGTGAAGAACAAGTCTTTTCAACAGAAGATCATGGATACGCAGATAGTATCGGATGACTGGGCGGAACGGCATTGGAGGCTTGTTGAGCAGAGTTATGGTAAAGCTCCATTTTTCCCGGGCCTTGAGAATTCAATAAGGCATATGTATGAGAAAGCTTCCATGGAAATTTACCTCAGCAGGATCAACTATATTTTCCTGGAAGGCATCTGCAGGCTGATGAGAATACCTACCCCTTTGCGATGGTCTGTCGATTTTGAACCCAAGGGTGAAAAAAGCGCAAGGATCCTCCATATCTGTGTGAAGGCAGGTGCTGGGGAGTACCTTTCGGGTCCTGCCGCCAAGGACTACCTGGACCTACAAGCCTTTGAGGAAAAGGGGATATCCCTGCGATGGATGTGCTACGAGGGTTATCCAGAGTATGAACAGCTTCACGGTTATCCTTTTTCACATAATGTGAGCATCCTTGACCTGCTTTTCTGTACTGGTGTGGAAGGTGCTAAAAGGAAAATGTTATCCTTCAGGTAGAGGTTTTCTGAAGAGATCCGGTTCCGAAAGGAGAGACCATGGGAGAGGCCAGTAAGAATATAATCCTGTACGGTGTCGGAGTCATGGCACACTACGTAACAAAGGTCATCGCAAAACACGGCCTTTTCAATATTGTGGCGTACTGTGCTGATGGGGAATTTATCGATAAAGTTCAATTTCTCGGTAAACCCCTTGTTCCTTTTGAGGATATCCAGGACAGTTTCCCCCCTGAAGCTTTCTCAATGCTGCTGCTTATAGGGTACAAGCGAATGCGGGACAGAGAAAAAATGTTTCTCAAGGCCAGGGAGAAGGGTTATGCTCTTCCAAACTGTATAGCAGGAAATGTCAATTCTTTCGATGATCTTGTACTGGGAGAGAACAACATAATATTCAGCGGGACCTATATTGGCGTTGGCACCGTTCTAGGGAATAATAACATCATCCGCCCGAACGTATACATCGGCCATGATGTCTCCATGGGCGACCATTGTTATATTTCTCCAGGATGCAACATCGGGGGAGGATGTACCATCGGAGATATGTCATTTATAGGTATTGGGAGCACCATAACGGATGGGCGGCGGATCTCAAGGGAGAACCTTGTAGGAGCCGGGAGCCTCATCCTTCAGGATACCGAACCCTTTTCCAGATATTTTGGTAGCCCTGCCGTAAAGAAAGGCACTCACCCTGAAGAAGGGATAATTCTATGATCCGGGAAGAAGGGGGCCATGAAGTTGAAGGAACTGATCATTAATTTCACTCCCACAGGGATGATCCCTACAAAGGAGATGACCGAGCATGTCCCGGTCTCTGTTGATGAGATCGTGGAGGATGTTCACGAGGCCTGTGAATTGGGAATTTCCATGGTCCATCTTCATGCACGGGATCCTCAGGATGGAAGGCCTACATGGCTTCCGGAGATATATGCCGAGATGATAGGGAAGATAAGAAAATTCGCTCCCGATCTGGTCATATGTGCTTCCCTTAGCGGAAGGATCTTTCATGATCTCGATAAGCGTGCGGCAGTTCTGGATCTTGTTGGTCCCCTCAAACCCGATATGGGAAGCCTCACCTTGAGTTCCCTGAATTTTAACAAACAGGCCAGTCTGAATTCTCCCGACGTAATAACAGGCCTTGCTTCACGTATGAAAGAAAGACAGATCAAGCCGGAGCTGGAGGCCTTCGATGCCGGAATGATCAATTACGCGAAATACCTGATAAAGAAAGAGCTTATTCTTCCTCCCCATTACTTCAACCTCATCCTGGGAAACATCGCCTGTGCCCAGGCAGACCTTTTGCATGCCGGCATCATGATCAGGGATCTGCCTCCTGAAAGTTACTGGTCCCTGGGGGGGATCGGTGATCAGCAGATAGTCATGAATTCTGTGGCTATTTCCATCGGGGGTGGGGTAAGGGTAGGGTTGGAGGACAATTACTGGTTTGATACAAAAAGGACAAGACTGGCGAGAAATATTGACCTTTTGGAAAGGATACATGTGATCGCCCAGGCCAATGAAAGGGATATCATGAAGCCGGCTGATCTGAGACAAAGGCTTGGGTTGAAGTCCGGGTACGGTGAATATGGAACAATATAACAGGGGGATATACTGATGGATGAAGATAGAAGGTTTCCGGAACTTTCAATAGTTATCCCCGTATATAACAGCACAAGATCCCTTGAGGAGATTGAGCGGAAGATCTCTGCTGTAATGGAAGGGGATCTGAATCGCACGTATGAGATCATTTTTGTAGATGACTGTTCTCCTGATAGACGCACGTGGGAGACCATAGGGAGGCTTGCTGAAGGTAAGGCTGATGTGAAAGGTATCAGGCTAAGGAAGAATGTGGGTCAGCACCAGGCGACTTTCTGCGGTTTTTCCCTGGCTTCAGGGAGCATTATCATCACCATGGATGACGATCTGCAGCATGATCCTTTCGATATCCCAAGGCTTCTTGAATATCCTGAGGCAGACGCGGTAATTGCGGTTTTTCACAGGAAAGAACAGGGATTATTCAGAAATATGACCAGCAGTATAAAAGAACTTTTCGATAATTTCATTCTAAAAAAACCCTCAGACCTGAAGCTGACATCTTCCTTCAGAGCCATACACAGAGAGATCCTCTCGCAGATACTTGAGGTACATACATCCTTCCCTCTTGTGGGCTCCCTTATCTGGTCAGTCACGGAGAATGTTGTGAACGTTCCTCTTGAGCATCACCCCCGATACAGTGGTGCAAGCGGATATTCCTTTTTAAGAAGGCTGGGATTATTCTCGAACCT
>JAFGMB010000149.1 GCA_016927765.1 Synergistales bacterium | reverse complement strand
ACACTGCCCCCATTGCCACCATCAGCTCCATCAGGTCCCCCTTTGGGAACGAATTTCTCTCTTCTGAAACTTAAACAGCCATTTCCTCCCCGTCCTGCCTTAACGTTTATTCTTACTAAATCTACAAATTTCATATTTTATCTACTCTTCTCTGTGGAGTTGTAATATTTTTCAGAAAAAAATATGGGCCTTTTCGGGTAAAGAAAGGCCCATTCTTCGATGATCCGTAAAACTTGAAGCGGGAGAAAAAACAATGAGGTAACTTATGCCTTAAAGCTCAGGTGCTGCATCAATAGAGACATACTTCCTGGTTCCCTTGGTCTCATATCTGACAAGACCTGTAGCAAGAGCAAAAAGAGTATCATCCTTACCTTTGCCGACATTCATACCCGGGTGTACCTTTGTTCCCCTCTGGCGGACCAGAATATTCCCAGCTTTCACATGCTGGCCTGCGAATCTTTTGATCCCAAGCCTCTTGCCTTCACTGTCCCTGCCGTTCTGACTGCTTCCCTGTCCCTTTTTATGGGCAAATATCTGTAAATCGAATTTCCCGAAGATCATATCCGCACCTCCGATATTTCTACATAATCAGGATAACTTTTAGCAATTTCCTTCAGGCTCCTGGTGATGGTATTCACAAGGACCTCTTGCTTATCTCCGTAAGGAGAAGGGATCCAGATCTTGATGTAAGGCATATTATCTTGCTTCAGATCCATCTCTTGACGTATATCACTGTACCCCAGAACCTCTTCCAGGCCAATGATCAAGGCTTGCAGAAGGGCCGATATGGCTGCACAGACTATGTCTTTCCCATTCTCGTCCCAACCGGAATGTCCTGAAAATGAAATTGCAAATACCTGGTTACCTTTAGATTCAATTTGAATAGTAACCATCAATCAGACAGAGAAATCTCTTTATCCCCTGATCGACTCTATCTTAATCTCGGTATAGTTCTGTCTATGTCCACGAAATCGACGATAATTCTTCTTGCTTTTATACTTGAAAACAAGGATCTTATCATCTTTCGCATGCTTGAGCACACTTGCTTCTACGGAAGCTCCCTGAACGTATGGTTCTCCTATTTTGACATCCTGATCGTCTGCAAGAATAAGTATCTTTTCAAGGTTGACCTTCTCTCCAGGTTCCGCATGAACCAGCTCAACCTTTAAGGTATCACCTGGTTGGACCCGATATTGTTTGCCTCCGAACTCCACTATTGCATACATCCTGTTATTTTCCTCCTTCCGCTGGGATCAGCAGGTGGCAGAAACTCTCCTGACCTTGAATAAACCTGCCCCAAGCGCATATTTGACACGAACTCATGAATTTTATGCGTGATTGACGATTTCGTCAACCTCAAGGCATTATATATCAATAATTCGAAGTTGACAAAAGAGTTTTTTCTGTAAGCAGCTTTCTTGCATGTTCGAGCGCCTCGTTCAAGGCGTAGTCTCCCGATAGCATCCTTGCCAGCTCTCTTACACGTTCTTCTCCTTTCACTTCATGTACCTCGGCTTCTTCTCCATCTCGTGAAACCATAAAGTGCTGATCTGCTATTGCTGCAATTGAAGCTTCATGAGTGATTAGAATGACCTGGCTTTTCGAGGAAAGCTCTTTCAGCTTGTAGCCGGCTAGTACTGCTGCTCTTCCACCAAGGCCGGCCTCCACTTCATCGAAGACAATAGTATCAGGCAATTGGTCATCAGGGAGGGAAACCTCAATGGAGAGAAGCAAGCGGCTTAATTCGCCTCCCGAGGCTACCTTCTGGATGGGACCACAGAATCCTTCAGTATTCCGTAAAAGGAATTGCACCTCATCAATTCCCCTTTCCCTTAATTTCTCCAGGGTGGAAAACTGCACCTCAAAATTCGTCCCCACCATGGCCAGATCCCTCATAGACCAATTAACCCTCTGGGAAAGATTTTCCGCGGTATTTTGCCTCAGGTTTCTTAATTTCAGTGCTTCTTCGCTGGCCTCTTTTCGGTTCGATCTGCTCTGTTCCTCCTTTTCGGAGATTTCTTTCCGACTGCGGGATAACCATGAGATCGCATTCCTTGCCTCATTGGAATAATCAAGCAGTTGGGCTACAGTATCGACACCAGCCAGCCGCTTTGCTTTCCTGAGCAAACCAATCTTCCGTTCAATTCTTTCTATTTCATCCTGGAGCTCTGCGAGGTCATCATGAGTTACTTCGGATCCGCACATTTCAAGTAGTTCATTTAACCTGTCTAGTATCTGGTCAATGCGCTTCTGGAACTCCTCTTTCTTTTCAGATGAACTAATATTCACCAGAACAGGAAGTGTCTCTTGCAATTGGTCCAACAATCCTTTCTCGGTTTCGTTACCCTTGAATCTGAAGAGGGACTGTTGTATATTCAGGTTCCTTGATAATTCCTGGTTAAGAAGATCTATTCTGTTCTTCCATTCATTTTCACAATCCTCATAAGGAGATATTCTGTCAATTATGTCCAGAAGGACCTCAACATCTTTGAATCTCGCAAGGACCTCAGTCTCTTTTTTCTTCAGTTGCCTGACTCCTCTTTCAAGTCTGTAAGCACGAGTATAGGCAGCACTGAATTTATCAAAGACCGAGGCAAGTTCGGCGCCACCGCAACTATCAACTATTCTGAGCTGTTTTTCGGGTTCCAGAAGATCAAGTTGAGCAAACTGACTCTGTATCCTTAATCGATTGTCCATACATTCCGCAAGCACACCAAGAGGAACGGCTTGATCCTGGAGGTAGCATTTGCTCCTGCCGTTTCTATAGATCTCTCTTTTGATAAAGATCTTTCCATCTGAAACCGGAATACTCTCAACCCCCGGGGCATAAGGATCCCTGGTCAATAAATGAGCACATAATGTAGAGATATCCTCTCCATACCTGATGAGTATGCTTTGGGCTCTTTTGCCTGAGAGTAACTCCAGCGCCCTGACCAGACTTGTCTTTCCAGCACCGCTTTCACCAGTAATAGCAATGAATCGCCCTGAAAAACGCAGTGTGGCGTTTGAAATACCCCCCAGATTTCTGAGATTAAGGGTCTCTATCACAGAAGGTCACTCCCTGTCTGGGTTGACAATACCCCGTCCCCACTGAAGTTTTTCCTGAAGAAGATCATAATAGTTCCTTCCGGGAAGCATTATAAGTTTCACTCGTTTATCCCTTGCAAGCATTATCTCTATCCTGTCAGAAGGCAGTATCTCATAACCCAACTGACCATCCTGTGTTAAAACCAGGTCACGATGATCTCCTTTGGGTATAAGGCATATCTTGTCATTCTTCCCGAAAACGACCGGGCGAGCATATAAAGTATGTGCACAAATAGGGCACAGGACCAGACAGGGGACATGGGGAGGGATAATAGGTCCTCCGGCAGAAAGGGAATAAGCTGTAGAACCTGTCGGTGTTGCTGCAATTATCCCATCTGACGGGAGTTGAGTCAGATATTGATCTTCTATTCTGACCTCCACATAAATCACACGTGCAAAGGCGCCCTTAGTGAGAACCAGATCATTAAGGGCATACATTGTATACTTCTGGAACTGTCCTCGAATGACCCTCCCCTCCAGGACATCTCGTTCTTCTATGCGGTGCTTTCCTTCAAGTATCATTTCAATGTCTTGAGTAGCTTCTTCCGGATTCCCACTTGCAAGAAAACCTAAATTCCCGACATTAATACCATAAAGAGGAATATCCCAATTCATTACGTAACGGCTCGCTCTTAAAAATGTGCCGTCACCTCCAATGACAATTGCAAAATCAACTTCTGAGCGCCATTCATCATCCGATAGTCCAGGCAGTCCAAGTATGGATGCTTCATTCGGGGGAAGAAGAAATTGAATTCCCTTTTCATTTCCCCATTTAACAAGTTTTTTTGCCATTTCACTGGCTCTGGGTTTTTGTGTGTTTGCCAGTAAACCAATATTTATAGACACTGAACAATTCCCTCCCTCGGGAGTGGGTATATTGATTTATTTATCTATAAAAGAGTTTCATGTGCTTCATAAACCATATTGCGTATCTTGCAGAGATCCATCTGACCCTTTTCATCGCACTGGCCTCTGTGCAGATTTACAAGGAATTCAATATTTCCTTTCGGCCCGGTAACAGGTGAAAAATCCACCCCGGAAATGCTTATCTCCGGTAGCTTTTTTTCAACAAAAGAAAATATCTCCATGATCACCTTAACGTGAACTTCAGGATCCTTCACGACCCCTCTTTTTCCTATATTCTCCCTTCCAGCTTCAAACTGGGGTTTTAAAAGAAGCACCATCTCCGCGTTGTCCGAGATTAGGGGCACCAATGCTAGCAGGAGTATACGAAGGGATATGAAAGATGCATCTACAGTGAGAAATTCAATCAATTCGGGAAAATCGTCAGGAAGAAGGTAGCGGGCATTTGTTCTTTCCATGACGATTACCCTGGGATTCTGTCGAAGTTTCCATGCAAGTTGGCCATATCCAACATCTACTGCATAGACTTTTTTCGCTCCTCTTGCAAGAAGTACTTCGGTAAAGCCACCTGTAGACGCTCCGATATCAAGACAAACCCTGTCTTTTGGAGAAAGATGAAACTGATTCAAGGCCTTGAGAAGTTTCAGAGCCCCCCTACTGACCCATCCGGTGGAATCATCCCTTACAATTATATCCGCTTCAGGTTTGACCATGCTTCCTGCTTTATCTGACCTCGCTCCGTCAACAAAGACTTTTCCTGCAAGTATCAAAGCTTGAGCCCTGGCTCTGGAAGAAGTCATACCTTTTTCTACCAGGATCTTATCCAGTCTTTCCTTTTTGATGTTCAAGAAATATGTTCACCACCTGGTCGACCGTTATCCCACAATGTTGCCACTGTTGTTCCACTGTACCCTGTTGAAGGAAAATATCGGGAACACCCAGTTTCCTTACAGTACAGGGAAGCTGTTCTTCATTTGTAAAGGATGCTATAGCTTCTCCCACTCCCCCGCTGATATATCCTTCTTCCAATATTACAGCCAGTGAATGAGATGCAAGGATCTTTCGCAAAGAGGAGTGGTCCAGAGGTTTGACCATCCGAAGATCCACAACTGTGGGTACGGGCAATTCCCTTGAAGCGCTGATCCTTGCTGTTTCAAGGGCGAAAGAGACGGTATTACCCAGGCCTATAAGGACCCAGTCACTTCCATCCTGTAGTATCCTGAGTTTTTCATCAAAAGTCCTGGGGGTCGAACCCTTTCTGTAGAGTTTTTCGCAGGCTTCCCCTCTTGGATACCTGATAAGGCTGGGGCCGTTCCTTTTAAAGGCATGGGCCAACATGATATTCATATCCACCACATCCCTCGGGGCCATGATCTGCAGATTTGGTACAGCCTTTCCCCAGCTAATGTCAAGAAGGCCCTGGTGTGTTTCCCCATCCTCACCGATCATTCCGGATCTATCTACCAAGAGAACCACAGGCAGGTTCTGCATGGCGATATCATGTACCAGTTGGTCCATGGCTCTCTGCAGGAAAGTGGAGTATATGAAAACGCACGGTTTCAGTCCCCCGGCTGCCATACCTGCAGCCATGATGAGCATATGTTCTTCTGCTATGCCTACATCAAAGAAACGATCAGGAAATCTCTCCTGGAAATGGTTTAACTTGTTTCCTTCTTTCATGGCAGCAGTTAGACATACTATTGAAGGATCATTAACAGCAAGCTTTTCTACTGCCTCGGCAGTGGCTGAACTCCAGGATCTTCCACAATTTTTCGCATAGCCCGGGGATATGCCATGATATACCCAGGGTTCCAGTTCCGCTTTTTTATATCCTTTCCCCTTTTGTGTGACAAGATGGATCAGTACCGGCTTGTCGTATTTTTTTGCGAGGGTGAATACGGTTTCCATTTCCCTGATATTATGACCATCAAAGGGACCCCAGTAATT
>JAFGMB010000148.1 GCA_016927765.1 Synergistales bacterium | reverse complement strand
TCGAGGGTCTCTGCCCCTATCTTATCAATTATAGAGAGTGTCCCAGCAGCTGTAGGATACCTTATGTGGCGCATGATGACAGAGGCAAGGGCTTCATTGGGGTTCACGAGAGAATCCACCGCGAAATAGTCATTCAGTCTTGAATACATTATCCTCCTCACCACAGCTATGGTCTTACTGGCTCCGAGAGCTTTGCCGATTATTCCCATCAGGATATTGAGTTCATCTGACGTTGTGGTGGTAACGAAGCCATCGCAATCTTCAATTCCTTCGTATTTCAGCAACTCCTCATCAGTTCCGTCACTGCAGAGCACAACGGTCCGGGCAAGCTCTGAAGCCAACTTTTCACATTTTGCCTTATCCCTGTCAATGAGCTTGATCTGAAGGTTCCTGAACCGGCTTTCAAGGAGCATGGCAAGCCTGGCACCGATCTTGCCTCCTCCTACGATAATCACCCTTTTCAGAGGCTTACTCTTTCTCATCTGGAACAATTCTTCGAGGTACCAGATATCATCCCGGAAACAGACATTATAGACCAGATCATCTGTCTCAAGAACAGTGCTTCCGGTCGGGACAAAACCCTGTCCATTCTTCTCTACATAAACCATGATGGTTTTAAGGTCAGGGTAATTGAGCCGGAGCTGGTGAAGAGGAGTACCGGCAAGGGGCGAGCCTGGTGCAACCCTGAACGCATAGATCCCTGCCTTCCCCTCGAAAAGCTCTGCCGTATGTATGGCTGAATGTACCTGGAGAAGTTCATCTATCTGGCGGGCTACAGAGCGTTCGGGGGAGGACATTACATCTATACCAAGTTCCCTTGCCCACGTGGGGCTATCGGTGAATTCCATTCCCCTTGCCCTTGAAATGACCCTTGGAACTCCATACTTTTTTGCTATCCAACAGGCCATGATATTGACTTCGTCCCTGTCAGCACAGGCCACAAGGATATCTGTATCACATCCTGGATAGATCCCTGCCCTTTCAAGAACAGCCGGCCTTGATCCGTTACCCCTTATCACTCTTACGTCGAGTTCGTTCTCAGCCTTGGAAGCCCTTTCTTCATCGATCTCCACAAGAGAAACATCATGCCCTTCTGAAGAGAGATCACTGGATACGTTATATCCAACTTCTCCTGCCCCGATGATTACTATCTTCAAAGAACAACACTCCCATCATGGGAAAGTCACGCGGATCTCAAACGTCTTGAATTGTATCATCTATAGCCCTCGGGAGGCCAAAGATACGGGGAAATTTTTTGTTGAGAATAAATCCTTATGATACCTTTGCTCTTCTCCCCTACAGAATAAGACTAATACGGGTTGACAGTATTTCTACAACATGTAAGATTTTCTAGTGGAACGCTCTATTAAGATCAAGGAGGAATAAAAATGAAAAAGACCATGGAAAACCTTGCGGCAGCTTTTGCCGGAGAATCCCAGGCGAACCGGAAATATCTCGCCTTTGCGAAACAGGCGGATAAAGAAGGCTATCCCCAGGTTGCAAAACTTTTCAGAGCTGTTGCTGAAGCTGAAACGCTCCACGCTCACTCTCATCTGAAGGAAATGGACGGGATAAATTCCACCGAAGAAAATCTCAGAACCGCCATGGAAGGAGAGATATACGAATTTTCCGAGATGTACCCAGAATTTCTGGAAGTCGCCCGTGAAGAGGGGGCCAAAAGTGCCGAACGCACTTTCCACTTCGCTAACCAGGCAGAGAAAGCCCATGCTGAACTCTATCGCAAAGCCCTGGAGGAACTTGCCAATAGAAAAGAAGTGGAATATTATCTTTGCCCTGTTTGCGGATACGTCGTCGCGGATGAGGTACCCCAGACCTGTCCTATCTGTGGGGCAAAGGCAAAGGTTTTCATACATATGGAATAACGGAAGCATATTTTTCATGAGGGGCCGGCAGATATCATTCAGGCCCCTCTTTTTTTACAGCGAAAGGCACCCTTTCCACAAGAAGTGAGAGGAATCCATCAAGAGAATTGTTATTCTTGCGGGCCCTGTTATAATCCCATCTTCTGGCAACAGACCTGAAGAAATCCCTTTCCCTGCTCAGGTATCCTCTTTTCTTCTGGCGCACGGACACCCTGAAGAAATGAAGAAAAAATCTCTTGGGGTCCTCGATCCGGTCAGTGGGTAAGGGTCCGTTATATTCAAGTCCCGTTGCTTCCTTCAATGCCACCATATCCGCCATAAGCCAGGCCTCGATCTTTTCAACCACCGGACTGAAAATAAAGCAGGGATTATGCATAGAGACCTGTTGAAGTTTTTCGAAATAGCCGGACTTGAGATCACCCTGATCATAGATGGCTATTACCGGCCCCCTGGGAATATCCTTCTCCAGACTTCTGTCCAGGGAAAGGATCAGCGAGTCTATTCCCTCCTGGGGCCTTATTCTGATCCGTAAGATCATAGGATCGAAAAAGGTGCTGATCCTCCGCAGCAGGAGGCTATCATTGGGACCTTCACAAAGGAAGGTAAGGTATTTCCAATGGTCTTGAAATTCCAGGGGATCTTCGCCGGAGATCATTCCGCTTATCCTTTCATCAAATAAGACCCATCAATCATGACCATCACAGGGGAACTTCAAGTCAATTCCCGAAGGTTCGAACAGAATTGATCCAGGGATTCAAGGTAGTCCCTCGAGTTCTCTCTGATGTTTTTTTCCTTCAATCCAAGGACAGCAGAGGGGGCTTTCCCGCATAAACTTTCCATTTCAGAAAAAGACCTTCTCTCTCCAGATCCCCCCATGGTGCAGAAAAACCCCAGACGGGTGGCATTTACCCCTTCATTCGCACAGTAGGTCCTTACTGCGGGACATATTGTCCAGGCCCATACAGGGCCTCCTATCAGTACAAGATCGTAATCCGTTGAATTGAACTTCAGGGGCTTGAGGATGGCGGGTTTCTTGAGGGCCGCATCCCTGCCGGCAAGGGCATATCCCGAAAGGCCACTCCTGTCTTTGGTTTCCTTCATCTCTTCCAGGTCCACCTGGTCCCCTGATTTTTCGCTGAATGCCCTGGCAATGTCCTCAGCCACTTTTCTCGTATTTCCAGTTCTGGAATAGAAGGCAACAAGGATCTTCACTTCCATCAGTCCTCCCTTCTCCATCTCTTCTTCCACTACATAATATAACATGCCTGGGACGCCTTATGAGTCATCATATAAAGCTTTGAGAATACCGGGTTTTTAAGCATTTCGATTCGAAAGGGGATTTCCCGTCAGGACTATTGCATTTCTTTCAAAAAGGACTATAATTCGGTCAAAATTCAATACTTTATGAAACCGGGTGGTCTTAGGGATCGCACCATGCCAGCTCTACTGGAGGTTTCAATTGAAGAGGGAAATCCCATATCCAGCCTCCATGAGGCGGGATGGGGTTTTTTTTATTGATATTGAACACAATCAACGGGCTTAAAGCCCTGATAAAGGGAGGAAACAGAAATGTGGGACAGAGGAAGTGACGAGGACGAGGTCCCGCTCTCCGTTCAGAGGGTGGGAATAGCTTTCAACCTCAAAGGACAAAGTAATGAAGAAGAACCTGATGATCTCTACGAGGAATACGATTGCATGGACACGGTGGATTCCATCGCAGGTGAACTCGGTCAATATGGATTTCAAACCCTGTATTTCGAACAGAATACCAATTTTGTCCAGAAATTGCAGGCAGAAAAACCGGATTTCATACTAAACATTGCCGAAGGAAAAGGTTCCTCAAGATCCCGAGAGGCACAGGTACCATGTATCCTGGAAAGCCTTGGAATTCCCTATTCAGGTTCCGATGGTGTCTCTCTTTCCCTGACCCTCGATAAATTTCTGACTCAAAAGATACTTTCAGCTTCAGGAGTTTCAGTTCCTGCATTCAGGCAATTTTCTTCTGAAGAGGATCTTCAGTATTGCCGGTTACTTTTCGAACATAACCCTGCCTACATTGTGAAACCCCGCTGGGAAGGCTCTTCCAAAGGCATATTTCCTGACTCCGTGGTTCATGGCCCTGAGGATATGGAAGAAAAGATCCGAAGGATCTGGACGAGATACAAGGAGCCCGCGCTGGTGGAAGAATATCTGCCTGGAGATGAAATAACTGTTGGACTTATGGGCAACGGGCATCC
>JAFGMB010000147.1 GCA_016927765.1 Synergistales bacterium | reverse complement strand
GAGGTTTTCTCCGACAGGAGGAGTAGCCATTCCCAGGGAGAGTGTCATCGTCATGATAATCCCAAAGTGGATAGGATCTATACCAAATTGTTTGGCTACAGGGAAAAGTACTGGAGTTACTATAAGTATTATTGAAACTGTTTCCATGAAACAACCAAGGAAAAGCCCCAAAAGTATAAATAATGCTAAAAACCCTGCGGGTGAGCCTGATACACTAGCAAACCATGCCCCAACCATCGCAGCTACTCCCTTAATCGTCATGAGCCAACTGAAAACACTTGAAGATGCAATTATTAGAAGAACCATAGCTGTATTTGCTGCAGCTGTTGAAAATACATGGATGATGTTCGAAAAATTCAATTCCTTATAAACGAACACTCCAACGATAAGACCATATACAGCAGCAACTGCTCCTGCCTCTGTTGGAGTAAACATACCTGAATATATTCCCCCAAGTATTATCACTGGAACCATCAGTGCCCAAAATGCATCTTTGAAACTATCCCATAATTCCTTGGCGGAAAAAACCTGAGGATTCCCATAGCCATGTTTTTTTGATTTCCAGTAAACCACAACCATTAGTGAGAAACCACAGAGTAAGCCTGGAATAAAACCTGCAGCAAATAATTCTCCAATCGATTGACCTGCCACTACCCCATAGACCACCATTGGAATACTCGGTGGAATAATAGTCCCTATGGTTCCTGAAACAGCCTGAACACTTGCGGCAAACTCTGGAGGGTAACCTCTTTTTTTCATCTCTGGAATAAGCGCTGAACCTATAGCAGCTGTGGTAGCTGGGGATGATCCAGATAATGCAGCAAAAAAACATGAAGCAAGAACCTGTACATGCCCAAGCCCGCCTGGAAGAGTGGATACTATGGCACTGGCAAATCTTACAAGTCTCCGAGACATTCCTCCTGTCTGCATCAAAGAACCTGCCAGCATAAAAAATGGGATCGCAAGAAGCGTAAAACTATTTACAGATCCCAACATTCTCTGGGCAACAGCCATCAGATCAATCCCACTATACAAAAACCCAACAACTGAAGCTAAACCAATTGCAAAAGCAATCGGAACATTTAAAACCAGAAATACAATTAATGAAGTAAAAAGGACGATAGCTGTCATTGGCTATCACTCTCCAATGTTTCACCACAGATCATTTCCCTGAATGTAAGGTCTAAAAGACGGGCTATCACAAGAAGGAAACCGAAAGGAAGTGCTGAATAAGGTATGGTCATTGGCAACCTTGAAGCCGGAGCAACCTGTCCTGAATCAATAACCTGCAAAAGGAATAGAATTCCTTGCCATCCAATTATAAAAAGAAAAGCGAATGTCAACAGTCGAGCGATCCATAAAGTTGTTTTTTTAAATACCGGAGGAAGTATATTAACAAAAGCCTCCACACCGATATGTGCTCCCATCTTAAATGCATAAGCAGACCCTGCAAAAGTAATCCACATCACAAACCACTTGGCAATCTCTTCTGACCAGGGAATAGACGTCATAAGTACATATCGAGCTATTACCTGAACAAAACAGAGGATAAGAGCACTGAGCATACATATTACACATATGTAGATTTCAAATCTGTCCCAGATATACCGCCAGATATTCAAATCAGTGTCCCTTTTTTTATCTACGCGAATCATTAAAATTCCACCTTTGTTAGAAAGGAAGGCAGGTGATTTTTCTCTGAGAAATTAATCACCTGCCATGGAAAAACATCTATCAACCGAATGTTGTCTCCCCTTAGATACTTCTGGCTTTGTCAAGAAATTTCATCAAGAATTCTTCTCCAATGTCATCCTTGAATTCTTTCCAGACATCTTTGGTCGCTTCCTGAAATGCCTCTGTTTCTTCCTCTGTCAAATAAGTAACTTCCATACCTTCTTTTTTAAGTTCTTCAATCATGCCTGCTTCTTTATCGTTCAAGAGTGCTCTCATATAATCCCTTGCTTCAACCGCAGCTTCTTTCATGATCTCTTTCTGTTCAGGAGTAAGCTTCTCCCAAGTCTTTCCACTAATAAAAGTTGGAGAAGGATCATAAAAATGTTTTGACAAAGAAAGATATTTCTGGACTTCATAGAATCTGTTAAGAAAAATGTTCGCTACAGGATTTTCCTGACCATCGACAACCCCCTGCTGCATGGCAGTATAAAGTTCACCAAAATCTATAGGTACAGGGTTGCCACCCAGAGCTCTAACCGAAGCCATATGAACAGGACTGTTCATTAAACGCATCTTCAGCCCCTTGAAATCCTCCGGTTTTCTTAATGGTCGGACATTATTCGTAAAGTTCCTGAATCCGTTATCCCACCAGGCAAGTCCTATGAGTCCAATTTTTTCAGTTTTGTCAAAAAGTTCCTGACCAATTTCGCCATCATAGAACTTATAAGCATCTTGGACTGTTTTAAACATAAACGGGAGGTCACAGGCCATATATTCTTTTACAAAACCCGTGAGGGGAGCGGCTGATATTGTCGTAAGATGTATAGTGCCCATTCTAAGAGCCTCAATTTCCTGAGGTTCTTCTCCAAGGGCTGCGCTATGATGGGTAGTAATGATAATCTCTCCGTTAGTTTTGGATTTGACTATTTCTGCCATTCTTTCAAATGCCATCTGGTACGGATGATCTGGAGCAAGAACATGAGCAGCCACTAATTCCATTTTGGCATAGCCTGTTCCTGCAAAAGTCATCATAACAAGCATTACAACTAGACATACCACCAAATGTTTCCCTTTCAATAACATATTTTCTCCCTCCCTTACGAATCAATGTTTCAATCAATGTGCTTCCCCAGATTATTGCTTACACAGATTCCCGCTTTGAAGATTAATTTGATTATCCAATACGGCTTATCTCACCTCCAATTCAATAGTTGGGAATACTCATCAAACTCAAAACAAGTAGAATAGCCATTTTATCAAACGACAGGCAAAGACAAATCACTAGGCCCTTTATCAGACATTTTGAGTTCAGGGTTACGACGATCCATAATTTCTTTCAGTATTGAAGCGATCTTGACTTTTTGCCTTATAAATTCCTCATGCCAGGTTTCAGTAACCCATGGTTTGTAAATATCAGCTTCAGAAGTACCAGGTTCAATCTTGAAATAAACAGGCGATGCCACTCTCACAATTTCAGGAGAATCATAAGCTCGAAACATTCCTCCAAAAGCGTCCACAATAATCATATAGATATCTAAAGGCATTTTTACCGCAGTCCTGATACTGGACAAAATTGGCAAAGAAACATCTGAAAGAGGGTTCATTGAGTTTGCACCAAGTTCTTCTACTAATTTCGCTCCAGCAGGGCTACATTGACCCCCGAAAACAGACCATTTAAAGGTCGTGTCTTTGGGGATAAATCCTTGCTTTCTCATTGCATTTACTATCATTAATGCCCCTTCGTCGTATACAAGGAAACCCCTGATGCCTGCTTCAAGATTTCTCATCATATCTTCTATCCAGTAAGAAATATTATCAGCCCCTCGATGCCTTGGACCCTGCACTACCCCTTCAACATATCCACTTTCTTTCGAACCCACATCCCAACCTTTTCTATGACCTATTGTCATAATAATTTCTATTTGCTCGTCTCGAGCCATTTTGGCCATATTTTTCAATTCCTCAAAATCACAATATGTTGATCCACCCACAGTGCAAATGGCTCGATGAATCTTCAAGTTGCGTTTTTTTGATTCATCCACCATAGCTTTCATGGTTGAATACCTCTCAACTCCAGCTATTTCGATCCTGTAATGGCATCCATCAGGGAAAGTTTTAGTTGAGGAGGGCAAATCCCATCCATCCATTCCAGGAATATTGAGGTTTTCTGAGATAAAACTTTGTATTTCAGATAGTTTTTTTGCCTTAAACACTTCATTTATCCTCCCTTCAAAAGATTTTATCTTTATAATTACTGCATTTATGTACTTATGTTGGGGTATGTAATGTTAAGATATGCTGTTTGTATGCTTTTTCTACCGACTGAAAATCTTCGTTTTGAAACCCTTCGATAATTTTGTAATGGATTACGGCAGAACTTTGTAGATTATCTTCCATAAACAAATCCTGCATCATTGACAGCCTTAATTGATAGTAAAGATTTGTAAGCATTTTCAAAGTCCATTTTCGGCCAGTTTTTTCCCACAGATACTGATGAAATTCCAAATCCTTTTGAGAAAAACGCTCAATCCTTTCTTCTTTAGATAGAGAACCTTCTTCTTGCGTGATATTAACCATGGTTTGAACAAGAGATTTTAAAAAAAGATAATCTTCTTTCTTAAGGATCTTGTGTTCTATGAGATAACTGAATAAATCAGTTTCAAGCATATATCGAATATGGAAGATTTCTTTTACATCTTCTCTATCAAAACTCGCAACATAGGATCCTTTCCTAGGTATAGACTCTACTAAACCCTGGTTTTCCAACTCCTTGAGCGCCTCTCTGATCGTCGTTCTACTGACTCCAAGTTTCTTGGAAAGCTCTGATTCAGAGATACGTTCTCCACGAGAATAATGTTCCCAGAATAAAATCTGATTCCTTATATATTCAACAACCTTGACTGTTAAAGTTTCATGATGTATTAACGAAACTTCCATCGTTCACTGCCCTCCCAAGTATACTGTCGACAGTTTTTAATAGACAGTGTTTTGTAGTTTGATTTTACCACTAAGGTTTTTTCCATACAATACAAAATTCTTGACACAACACCTCCCTTATTATCTGAAATTCGTTATAAACAATACCTGTTAAAGTCCCTGGATGATTGACATCCTATTACTACCCAAATCTCTATAATGAGGGAGCTCAAAATTGAAAGGGTTAGAGGGATTTTCCTATGGATTCAATTATATTGTGTCGTTTCCGTTGACCCCTTGTCACCTAACGGTGACAGTGAGATAATTCAACGGTTCTATTATCGAGGAGGTTCGAGCATGAGAGAGAATAATATAGGAATAGCCGGCATTGCATGTTATCTGCCGGAAGTTCGGATAAGTAACGAAAAGCTTGTGGAAGAATTCGGGACGTGGACCCCCGAGAAGATCTACCATAAAACAGGCATCAGCGAAAGGCGGATCGCTAAAAAGGAACTGGTATCAGAAATGGCTTTCGAGGCATCAGAGAACCTTTTAAGGGAATATAGTATACCCAGGGAAGAGATCGATCTTCTTCTCCTATGCACGGAAACCCCTGATTACCTTATGCCCGCCACTGCCTGTATCGTCCACGACATGCTGAAGCTGAGGAAAAAGAGCGGGGCCTTCGACTTCAATCTGGGATGTTCAGGTTATGTCTACGGTCTTGCCCTGGCAAAATCCCTCATCGCCGGACATCTGGCACAAAAGGTACTCCTGGTAACTGCAGACGTTCTTACCAGGTTCATCCACCCCGGGGACAAAAGCACCCGGACCATTTTCGGGGATGCCGCCACCGCTACACTGGTTACTAATGATGGAACCGCGGGAAACATAGGTGAGTTCGTCATTGGAACGGATGGCAGCGGAGCACATAACCTGATAATCCCCTCGGGAGGCATGGCTCTTCCAAGAAGTGAGGAAACCGCCCATGAAAGGGTTAATCGGTTCGGGAATATCCGTACAAAGGATAATTTCTACATGAACGGTCCTGAAGTCCTCCAGTTCTCTCTGAGGGAGGTGCCCGTGGCGGTTAGAGATGTGCTGGAAAAGAACGGTCTGGTCATGGAAAATATGGACCTGTTCGTTTTTCACCAGGCCACGAAACTCATGCTTGAACACCTCAGGCAGGAGATCGGAATACCTGAGGGAAAATTCTACATGAACATGGAAAAACTCGGCAACACCGTGAGTTCCACCATTCCCCTGGCCCTCATACAGGCACAGGAGGAAGGGGCTCTCAGAAAAGGGATGAAGGCCATGCTTGTCGGTTTCGGTGTGGGATATTCATGGGGAGCTACTATCGTCGAGTGGTAGTCTTCTCTTCCTGAATAGAGGGATATGGATGAAAGGTATACCCATTGAAGACCTAGAAATAGGCGATAAAGCGTCCTTTTCTAAAACCCTGTCGGAAACGGATGTCTACCTGTTTGCAGGCATAACAGGTGACTTCAACCCGGCCCATGTGAACGAAATTGAGGCGAGGGGATCTATTTTCGAAGGACGGGTGGCCCACGGAATGCTTGTGGCCGGCTTTCTTTCCACTGTGGTGGGAATGCAGCTACCAGGCCCGGGAAGCATCCTTGTCCGCCAGGAACTGAAATTCCTTTCCCCGGTGAGGATAGGCGATACAGTTACCGCTGAAGTAGAGGTCCTGGAGATCCATCTTCGAAGGAACATGGTCATCCTTGGGGCTATCATAAAGAACCAGGATTGCCGAAAGGTGATCCAGGGAAAGGCTGTGGTGAAACCACCCCTGAAATGTTCTGTTGAATGACCTGGATAAAAACAAGCCCCTGTAAAAACAACCCATTGCCCTTCTCATTAAACCTGTTTTCTGCACAAATGGGGAATGAGGGGCAAAAAACCGAACATATGATAAAACCGGTTTCCCATTGATATTTCCTTGCTTACAGCCTGATGTCCGAATTCAATTTCCCTGGGAAGATCTCTCCCGATAAATGATATGGGTAGCCAATATAAACCGGCTTCCATTGGATGGGTAGCATGTTTCTGAATTCTCCCTGGAAACAATGACCTGACAACCGGGAAGACAGGGCCTTTTACAATGACAGGTAAAGCCTGGTATTGCTATTTTCCAATACTCCGGGTATATTATGGGAAGTTCGGGGGATGGAGTTCCCCTTACAAATGCCCTTCAGGGCTGATGACTCCTTCCAAGTAGACCTCTGAGAAAACGGGTTCTTCATGTATATAATTCATCAAAGCACTGAACACCTGTTTTTCAATTTTGCACAACCTGTCAGGTTTCTACGCAAGGAGGATTCATGGTGAAAATCAAATCCACATCATCATCAACGTTCAGTTCTGTTAACTCTGACTTACTATCACTCATTTCAAAAACTTCCGAAAAAGTGCAAAGCCTCGCTCCTGAATTGAACGAAATTGCCTCAAAGCTG
This sequence comes from Synergistales bacterium, assembly GCA_016927765.1. Lineage (GTDB taxonomy): Bacteria > Synergistota > Synergistia > Synergistales > JAFGMB01 > JAFGMB01. Next base: position 25,903 of record JAFGMB010000147.1, on the reverse strand, counting down.
ATGGACCTTGGAGATCGTCTCCAGGCCGACTGTCTCCATCTTGCTATCCTTGGGCAGTTCAAAAGGGGAAAAAGTACTCTTCTCAACGCTCTTCTTGGCGAAGATATATTGCCCACGGGTGTTATTCCTTTGACTGCAATCCCAACCTTTTTGAAGCACGGGAATGAAAGACAGGCCGTGGTCTATTTTCGGGAGAAAGGAGCACCTCAGACCTTTAATGTTGCAGACCAGAAAATCCTCAATTCCATTCTCACGAAATATATCACCGAAACTGGGAATCCCCGGAACTATTTAGGCGTTTCCCATATGGAGCTTTCACTTCCAGCCCCGATCCTTAAACAGGGATTGGTCTTCATTGATACTCCTGGAATTGGCTCGACTTTCCGGCATAATACCGAGGCAACGTTAAATTTTTTACCTCAGTGTGATGCTGCAATGTTCCTTATATCCGCGGATCCTCCCATTTCAGAAGTGGAGATCGAGTTTCTCAAAGAGGTCAGGAAAAAAGTACCGAAATTATTTTTCATCCTCAACAAGATGGACTATCTAACCGCTGAAGACCAGGAAGAGGCTCTTCAGTTCTTCAAGTGCATGTTGGTCGAACAGGCTGGAATTACCACCATGGATACGGTATTCTGTGTATCGGCAAAAAATGGACTTACTGCAAGATCCCTCAGGAATGAACAATTATGGAAAGCAAGTGGATTAAGCAAGGTTGAGAATCATCTGGTGGAATTTCTGGCCAGGGAAAAATCCCTGGCCCTTCAAAAAGCCCTGGAAATAAAAACGAGAGATCTTATTGTCACTGCTCTTACCCATCTCCGTTTAATGAGACGATCCCTGGAAATGCCAGTGGAGGAACTTGAAAACCTTCTCAGTCAGTTCGAACAGGCCCTGGATGAACTTAAACTACAGCGCCACAGTGCTGAAGATCTGGTAAAAGGCGATCTTAAGCGGATGTTATCTTTCCTGGGAGAACATGCAAGGCTTCTGCGCGTTGAGGCTACCCATTACCTGGAGGGAATAATCTGGAATGCTCCAGTCGATCCGGAGCGGGAGAGCTTCAACGAAGCAGATCTTCGTTCGGCACTGGCCGAGGCCATCCCGGGTTGGTTTGAGCACCAGGCAGGAGTTTCCACTGAATTGTTCCGAAAACAGGTCACGGAAGTACTTGGAATACATCAGAAGCGCGCCGGGGATATCCTGGAAAGGATCAGGGAAAAAGCATCCAGTATTTTCAATATACCCTATCAGCCTGAGGGGAAAAGTTTTTCTTTTGAGGTAGTTAGGAAACCCTACTGGATAACCCATCAGTGGGCATCCACATTATATCCTTTTTCCACCAGTCTGAAAGACAAAGTATTTCCCAGGGCAATGAGAATCAGGCGCGTCCGAGATCGCATGAGTGAACAGATCAGCAACCTTGTCCTTTCAAATGTTGAAAATCTGAGATGGGCCTGTTTTCAGAGTATCAATGAATCCTTTTTACGTTTCGAAAAGACCCTTGATGAGCAATTATCGGAGACCCTGAAAGGTACCCAGGGAGCCATTCAGGCTGTTCTTGAAGAACGGAAAAGGCGGGGGGGAGCAGCAGAAGAAAAGATAGCCAACCTGGATAGGGTTATACTGGAACTTGAGGATATTCAAAAGGAACTTGATGGATCGTGAGGATCGATACGCATACGTTCTCTCAACGAACTCTCTTTCCAGGAAAATGATCGTCCACACCATAATTTCGCATTGATGCCTTTCGATACTACAAACTCAGGACAATGGCGCAGACATGAAGACCGAAAGGAATCTGTAGAATAATATAACTTAACAGGGTGATTTTTGCGGTATAGATTCTGAAACACCCTGTACCGTGAGGGACACTAACAGGAGGGAATGTTCAGGAATGAAGGTACTGATTGAAAATCTGAGAGCCTTGGAAATTCTGGATTCAAGAGGGAATCCCACAGTCCGGGTGTTCTGCAAACTTAACAATGGCATTGAGACTTCGGCTTCCGTTCCATCAGGTGCTTCAACCGGAGAAAATGAAGCTGTTGAGCTTCGGGATGGGGATAAAAAACGTTACGCCGGCAAAGGAGTTCTTAAAGCAGTGGAGAACGTTAATTTGAAAATTGCTCCAAAGCTGATAGGGATGTCGCCTTTCCTACAGACCCAGATCGACACAAACATGATCGAACTGGATGGAACCTCCAACAAGGGGAATTTGGGTGCCAATGCTATCCTTGGTGTTTCCATGGCCGTAAGTCGTGCTGCAGCTATGGCTGCTGGCCTGCCTCTCTATGCTTACCTTGGTGGTCCGGGTTCTCTAAGATTACCTGTCCCCGCGATGAACATCATCAACGGGGGGAAACATGCTGACAATAATGTAGATCTCCAGGAATTCATGGTCATGCCAGTTGGAGCACCTTCCTTTTGTGAGGCTTTGCGTTATGGCACGGAAACTTTTCATGCCTTGAAAAAGATCCTTGCAGGCAGAGGTTATGCAACCAGTGTTGGTGATGAGGGAGGCTTTGCCCCCAACCTTGAAAGCAATGATGAGGCCTGTGAGGTTATCGTTGAAGCGATCAAAGCTGCTGGATTCAAGCCTGGTATTGATATCTGTATCGCCCTTGACCCTGCAGCAAGTTCTTTTTATGAAAATGGGAACTATAACCTCGGAAAATCTGGACAAGGGCTCAAAACCAGTGAAGAAATGACAGATTTCTATGCCAGGTGGATCGAAAAATACCCCATTATTTCAATTGAAGACGGACTGGCGGAAAATGACTGGGAGGGCTTCAGGACACACACAAAAAAACTGGGAGACAAGATCCAGATTGTGGGTGATGATATATATGTTACCAATTCACACTTCATCCGTCGCGGGATAGAAGAAAAGACCACAAATGCAGTCCTGATAAAACTCAACCAGATCGGTACCGTCACAGAGACTATGGAAGCCATTGATTTATGCCACAAGGCTGGATGGGGTTACGTTATTTCCCACAGAAGTGGTGAAACGGAAGATCCCTTCATGGCAGATTTCGCTGTTGCCATGGGTGGCGGGCAGATCAAGACAGGTTCAGCCTGCCGAAGCGAGCGGATCTCCAAGTACAACCGACTTCTGGAGATTGAATCTGAACTTGGAAATACAGCTGTGTTCTGTAATCCATTAAGATGATGCTCGATGGATCATTAACAAAGAGCCTTATCATAATGATCGTCACCCCCTAACATACAAGTAATTACTAATAAAAGGAATTGATTCACATGTTCAAAACAGTCATATGGCTTGCAATAGCAGGATCATTGGGAACCCTGGCCCGTTACAGCCTGTCGGGAATAGTGCAGAGAGTAATAGAGACCTCTTTCCCCATGGGAACCGTCACGGTAAATATAACAGGATGTTTTATCGCTGGCTTTCTATGGACCATATTTGAAAATCGATGGGCAGTATCAGGAGAAACTAAAATAGCTGTCATGATAGGTTTTATGGGTGCTTTTACCACCTTTTCGACATTGATACTTGAATCCCAGGAGATGTTCCGTTCGGCACAATGGGTACTTGGTTTTTCTTATCTCGCGATACAGAACGTAACAGGCCTCATTGCCATGTTGACCGGAGTCTTTCTAGGGCAGCTAATATGAGGGGAGGCTGACTATGAAACTTCCATCTGAAGCATTTCTGTTGCGGATCTTTATAGGTGAGAGTGATAAATCCGGTAGTAAACCTCTGCACGAAGCCATTGTTGAAAGTGCCCGCAGGCAGGGTTTGGCGGGAGCCACAGTCCTGAGGGGATTTCTTGGTTTTGGCGCCAACAGCAGGATACATACTTCCAAAGTGCTTCGACTTTCAAAAGACCTCCCGGTAATAGTCGAGATCGTCGACTCCGAGGAAAAGATCGAATCATTCCTATCCCAACTGGATGATCTGATGGATGATGGCCTGGTAACCCTGGAAAAAGTGAGAGTTATCGTTTACCGCCACAACCTTGCAGAATGAATGCCATGAAAAGGAAAATGCCTCGTTTCTCCATGTTATTCCGGAAACCCTCTCCCCCTTTTAGTGGCCCCCTTCTGGATCATGGGCAATAGACTGACACTCTGTATTTTGACGGAAAACATCTTTTACTCAAGGGATTGCCCCTTAGAACTGATCGCCTCTTGTAATGAACCTTGTGGTAGGGGTGAGATATCAACCCAAGCATATTACTTTATCTAAGGGGAATGGGACTCGGAAATGCTTCACATTAACGAGATAAATCCATTGTATGCATAGTAATTGTAATGACCATAGGAGACTTTCAATTATGAATAACCTTTTTTTTTCGTGGTTTCCTTATGTGGCTGCTCTTCTCGGTAGTGGCTGTTATAGCCGGCATCCTTCGGGAGAAATTCCTTACCCCCAGGCTGGGTCCTTTACGCGCCCATCAGGCGGGGACCCTTATAGTGACAGGGATATTTTTTATCCTGACCTATTGGCTCCTGGGAAATCTCTTAGCCCATGCTTCGGTAGGTGAGGCCTGGTCGCTTGGGCTAATATGGCTCGTTATGACCATCTGTTTCGAGTTCCTTTTCGGGCATTACGTGGTGGGTCATTCCTGGGGGCACCTGCTGGCGGATTACAACCTCCTTAAAGGCAGGTTATGGGGACTGGTCCTGGTGGGCATAACCTTATTTCCGAGACTGGTCCAACTTGTTAAAGGATCCTGATACTGGGAAACCCTGGTGATCGGATGTAATCCAACCCACCAGTAAATATGGCGCCTTCTTTTAATATGAAGGGACATCACAGTATAACCAGATTATCCCGGTGGATAACTTCATCATAATCCTTGTGTCCCAGGATATCTGCTATCATGTCCGTCTGTTTCCCGGCGATCCGGGATATCTCTTCCGCCGAATAGTTCACTACACCCTTGGCGATCCTTCTGTTTTCCGGAGACAGGACATGCACAACAGTTCCCCGGCTGAATTTACCTGATACGCTGACCACACCTGAAGGAAGAAGACTTTTCCCCTTTTCGGTAAGGGCCTTTACTGCACCCTGATCTATCTGTATCGATCCCTGGGACATCCTTCCGAAGGCTATCCATCGCTTTCTTGCCTGGCAGCTATCCACCTTGGGGACGAAAAGGGTTCCTATATCCTCTCCTTCAACTATACGCCGTACAACCCTGGGAACCTGATGGTTGGCGATTACCAGGGGAATTCCGGAAGCCATGGTCATTTTGGCTGCCTGGAGCTTGGTATACATTCCTCCCGAAGAAAGACTGCTGCCCTTGGTCCCGGATCTGGTTTCCATTTCCGGGGTTATCTCCTCCACCTTTCGAACAAAGGATGCCTTGGGGTTTTTTCTGGGGTCATCATCGTAAAGGCCGTCGATATCGGTCAGGATGATCAGCAGGTCAGTATTTACCAGGGATCCCACCATCGCTGAAAGTTTGTCGTTATCACCGAACTTGAGCTCATCCACTACAACAGTATCGTTCTCATTTATTATAGGTATAACACCGAGATCCAGGAGGGTTCCCAGGGTGTTGCAGGCATTCAGGTATTTCAACCTGTCATCGAAGATATCCCAGGTCAGAAGGACCTGGGCCACCTTGCAACTGTACTCTGAAAAGAATTTCTCGTACATGTGCATGAGAGCACCCTGACCCACGGCGGAGAGAGCCTGCATCAAAGGAAGGGTAAGAGGTGACTCCCGGTAGTCCATGGCACCTATCCCGGCTCCCACAGCGCCGGAACTGACAATGATCACTTCTTTCCCCATATTCCGCAGGTCCGATACATCCCTTGCCAACTTCTCCATTTTCAGGAGATCCAGCTTTCCGTTACTGTGGGTTATAGAACTGGTACCCACCTTGACCACTATACGTGTTGCATTTCCAAGATCTTTCCGTTCCAAGGCGCTCATCTCCAGTTACTTTTCATATCTTCCATACACATACACCAGGGATTCTCCGTACATCGATCTTACTTGAGTATTTAGCGAATTACCATACAACATATCTGCAATAATGTCGAGAACAATTACAGGAATGGGCACCTTCTCTTGTTGTGGATGCTTATCTCAATTGACTTGCCGGAAACTTAATATATAATATTTGCATGGATATGCAAATAGATAAGCCCCAAAAAAGAGACAAAAATGTATGGTGCTGTGGGATAGATGGAATACCGAGTCCCCGATTTTTCAAGGCTTTAAGCGATCCTACAAGACTTAATATTATGTTGTACCTCGCCGGCTTGAGAGAACCAAGAACTGTGAGCCAGGTGGCCGAGAATTTTCCCATCGACTTGTCGGTGGTTTCCCGACATTTATCTGCCCTGAAAGAGGCAGGCGCCCTTCTGTCTGAAAAGACAGGAAAAGAAGTGCTATATACCGTGGATTATGTTTTCCTGGCAGAAATGTTCAAGGGAATGGCCGAAGCCATGGAATCCTGTTGTCCTTCTTCTCAAGAATAGATCTCCTTCTGTTCATTATTGAGGGAGATCTTTTTGAATAAGATATTTGCATTATTGCACAATCATGTAATCCTGATTCTCTTTATGAATTAATACTGGAGGTATGAAAAATGATTGAATATCAGAAGGGAAAAAACCGGGCAAGAGAAGAAGTCAGTGAAAATTACGCAAGGGCCATTAGAGAAAGAAGCAAAAACAATAATGGCTGTTGTGGCGGAAACACTTCTTCCTGTTGCTGTCGATCACAAGAAAAAGGTTACGCCACGGAAGATCTGGAAGAACTTCCCTTTGATCTGGCAAATATATCCTTCGGATGTGGTAATCCTCTTGCTTAAAGCGAGGTCAAAGAGGGAGATATCGTTCTGGATCTTGGATCCGGAGCTGGTCTGGACCTTCTTATCGCTGCTAAACGGGTGGGGCCTTCCGGTAAAGTGACAGGAGTGGATATGACTGACGAAATGATAGCTGTAGCGAGGGCACATATCCTGGCTTCGGGACTGGTCAATGTAGAGGTACGCAAGGGGCTCATCGAAGAATTGCCAGTAGATGACAGCTCAGTTGACTGGGTGATATCAAACTGTGTGATCAACCTCTCCCCTGAAAAGGAAAGGGTCTTCTCTGAAATTGCAAGAGTCTTGAAAAGTGGCGGGGAAATGCTGCTATCGGATATCGTGGCGGAAGAACTTCCGGAATGGATCAGAAGTTCAGAAAGCCTTTACTGCAGCTGTATAGGAGGAGCTATAAGCGAGGAAGAATATCTCCAGGGGCTCACAAATTCAGGTTTTATTGACCTGGAAGTCCGAGCCAGCGCCACATATGGCGAGGAAGAAATAAAAGGATACGTAAACACCTCGAATGAAGTGCCTCCTCTGCTCTCCATCGAAGGGGAGACAATGAGCAGGAATGACGCAGCGGAACACTATTCCGCACAATTATCCGGAAAGGTAAGGAACATTCAGATCCACGGGAGAAAACCCTAAGAAGTGATTTCTATTTTCAAACGTGGCTTTTCTTGACAGGATAGACCCTCATACTATAGGAATAGAAGGGATTATTACTCTTTAGCGAGGTTCTTCTTTGAATAAAGCCTTTCGATTCGACAGAATGGAATTAGCCGGTTCCATGGGTGACCTGGGAACACTTCTGCCCCTGGCCATAGGAATGATCCTTATCAATGGGCTGGATCCCGTTGGGGTTCTGATGGGTGTAGGCCTGGCCTACATTCTGTCAGGTTATTATTTCAGGATCACCTGCCCGGTGGAACCCATGAAGGTTATAGGTGCCTATGCCATTGCAACCGGCGTTACTGCCGCACAGATCCAGGCTTCCAGTCTCCTGGTCTTTATTTCCATGCTTATCATAGGAGGAAGCGGGGTCATCTCTTTACTGGGAAGATATATCCCTAAGCCCGTAATAAGAGGCGTTCAGCTTTCTACGGGGATCCTGCTTATCTCCCAGGGCGTTCGACTCATGCTGGGAACCTCGGTGATACAAAGGCTTGAAGGGCTTGCAGAACCTTACCTGGCATTCCAGAAACTGGGTGCTCTACCTGTAGGGGTCATGCTGGGTGGAATATTGGTCATCCTTACCCTTTTTCTGCTGGACAACAGGAACGTTCCGGCAGCACTTGCAGCTGTAGGTACGGGGATCATAATAGGCCTTCTACTGGGGACAAAGGAGGGGCTGGATCATCTCAGACCGGGTATATACATCCCCCGGATCTTTCCCTATGGCCTGCCTTCGGGAAAGGATCTGTCTTTTGCCCTTCTGATGATGATAATGCCACAGATCCCCCTTACCCTTGGGAATGCGGTAATAGCAACATCAGACCTCTCAAATCATTATTTCAACGAAAGGGCCAATAAAATGACCTACCGCGGTCTCTGTCTAAGCATAGCCTCCATCAACCTGGTTAGCTTCCTGGTGGGAGGGATGCCCATGTGTCATGGTTCGGGAGGCCTTGCGTCACGTTATCGTTTCGGGGCACGGACCGGAGGATCTAATATGATGATCGGCCTGATATTCCTGGCACTTGCCATATTCCTTGGACCCCACTCCCTTGCGCTGATTTATCTTATACCCCTGTCAGTTCTGGGAGTCCTTCTTCTTTTTGCCGGTTCCCAGCTGGCCCTGACCGTGATCGATATGAAGGAAAGGAAAGACCTCTTCGTGCCCCTTCTCATGGTAGGGGTTACCCTCGCCTCAAACCTGGCAGTTGGATTCGTGGGAGGAATAGTGATCAGTTTTCTTCTCAAGTCGGATAAATTCCAGATCTGAAGTAACTGGCTTTCATCTTATTCACCGAGTATTTTTTCAAGAAGGGCAAAGAACCTGTCCCTTGCCTGGGACTCATACCAGGGGTAATGTCCACATTTTTCCAGGATGTAGAACCGGAAATCCATGATCAGGGGAGAAAGGGTTTCTCTTATCCCTTCTATTGGTGTGGGATCGTAATCCCCGTGAATGGCTACGACAGGACAGTTGATCTTTTCAGCCAATTCAAGGAGTTTGCCGCTGGATCTCAATTCTGTTGCCTCGCACCAGATCTTCCTGAAGATCTCAAAACTGCATTTCAGCGGCGTGCCCTCGTGAGGGATCGGGCTCCATGAATCAGCCTTTTTCATAAGTTGCCCGAAACGGCACAATAATGCATCCTTATCGGGAAAATCAGGAGTTTCCAACAGGTCCATGATATCCAGCACCTCTTCCTGTTCTTCCCAGTTAAGCCTGTTAAGGCGGTTATCAAGAAGGGTTCGGGAATATTTCGGATGGAAAGCCCCGCTTGAGATCAGAACCAGTTTCCTCACAAATTCAGGATAAAGGGAAGAAAAGATCACCCCAAGCCACGCACCCCATGAAAAACCGACGACAGTGACCGGGTGGTCACCATGCTTCGAGATGATGGCTCGTAATTCCTGGACCTGACCATCAATGCTATCCCGAGTCTGCAAGGGTTCTATTATGCCGAATTTCTCACAAAGAACTCTGGCTACCGGAGCCATTTCTCCCTGGGCTCCAGGACCTCCGTGGAGTAATACTACTTTATAGGGATGCTCTCCATAGATCAGCGGGTTATTATCCATTTATCCATCCCCAAGCCTCAAAATTCAGATCCCCCTAATCAGCTCTTTCTGAGCTGTCTTTACCCTAAAACTACTAAGGGATACAGCCACTGCTTAAGATCATACCCATATTAGAATAAAGGCTGCTGTCATGTTTTCATACCTCTCGAACTTTATTTTGTCAAGTCAGATAATCATTTAGTTAAAATATTGATGTATAATTGCCGGGAGAATGCCTTTTCTCCAGGGAGGACGTGGGAAATGTCTCTTATTATAATTACACTTGTACTGATGATCCTTCTGGCGTCTTCAACGTTACAGGCAAATGGATCTTCAGAAGGATGGGGCATGGGGCACATGATGTTCTGGCCCTGGGAAGGTGGAATGTTCATGATGATGATCCCCATGTTCCTGCTTGTGATCGGGGCCATTTTCCTTATCATATACATGCTTCGAAAGGTATCGGACATGGGAAGGACCTCGGATTTCAGACAGGAGCCCCCTCTTGAAATATTGAAGAGAAGATATGCCAGGGGCGAGATCACCAGGGAGGAATTTGAAGAAATGAAGAGGGATCTTTCCTGAAACAAAGATCCCTCTTTTCTTCTCTTATCACATCAGGACCTTTAAGTCGCGAGGAAAGACGGGGACCCTATTTCGGTTTGAGTTGGCTTTTCATGAGAATACAGCCGCCGGTGTGAGGAATAAGTTTGTTGCGATGAACCCTCACTTTTCTATCCTCTTCAAAACCCTTTCTCCTGTACAGTCGAATTGCATCCTGATTGTCCGCGAAAACCAGCAGACAGATGGAAGGGTAACCCTCCTCCGTGGCTTTCTCCATGGTCATTTCCAGGAGCCGGCTTCCTATTCCCTTTCCCTGCCAGGCAGGGAAAACACCGAGAGATTCAAGGAACCAGCTGTTATCCACTCTGGCTTCAAAGAAATCTTCGAGATGGGCAACACGGTCCGAAGGGAAGGATTCCCTGATCTTTTCTGTAATAAGGTGATAACGGGAAGGATAGGATTGAGAGATGCCTGCAACCTCACCATTTACCTCGGCCACGATGGTTGTAGTGTAATTATATGGGTAACGGCCCATTTCCAGTCCCCTTGAAAGAACTTCTACCGGTCGCAGTCCAGGGAAAAGGTCATGATAAAGGAACTCAATGATACCTCCCGAGGCAAGATCTATGAGTTCCGCTATTTTGGGGCAATCTTCAGGTCTGGCATTTCGATATATTATGCTCATTGGTCTATCCACCACCGAATTTTAGATTTTCGAACCAATATTCTATTTGTAAGGTGAAAGAGCTATGCTCTGTTTGCATGTTACCAACGGTTTACCTGGATCTTTCCTGTATTCTCAAGGGGGCATTTCATCAACAGACAGCCCTCTTCATGGGGTATGTATTCATGAGACCCCAAATCTACCTGCCTCACCACCAGGAAACCATGTCTGAAGTAAAGACGTTGAGCGGCAACGTTGTCAGTATATACCAGGAGGCTCAAGGAAGGATAACCTCTTTCCCTTGCCCTCTTTCGGGTGAGGTCTATCAATCTGCTGCCCACCCCCCTGTTATGGTATTCAGGAAATAGGGCCAGTGATTCAATAAGCCAGCTGTCTTCAACCCTTGCATCGTAGTATTTTCTAACATGATCCAGCCTTTCTGCAGGGATAAATGCCTCCATCCCGGGAGTGATCCTGTGATAACTTGAGGGGTATGAAAGGGAAATGCCGATAACCTTGCCCTGACTCTCTGCTACGACGGCGTTCCTCCAGGTGTAAGGCTCTTCATCAGAGCCAAGCCCATGTTCAACGATCTTAAGAGGACTCGATCCGGGTATCAGGTCATGGAACAGAAAATGGATGAACCCTCCTGAAGCGATCTCCACCAGCCTGGCCATTACAGGAGCGTCTTCCTTTACTGCATTCCTGTAGATAATTCCCATGAGCCTCTTCTCCTCTCCATGGATCTTTCTGAACAGGGCTTTTCCATTATGAACCCAGGTGGCAGTATCTTCAAGGAAAGCCTGGCTGCATGCAATTTATGGGAGCAACTGTTATTATGAATAAGAAAGATAATGATCTCTTTAACTCTACTGGAGGTTCGGCCATGAGCAGAATGAAGATCTTCGTTGCGGGTGCAACGGGAAACGTCGGGACATGCGTTACGAAGGCCATAATGCAGGGCAGCAGTTATGAGCTCGTGGGAGGTTTCTGTTCAGAAACGGGTAAGGATATCGCCACAGCTGCGGGTTTGAAACCTGGTGGATTATACTGCATCGCAGACATGCAATATGCTCTTGATGAAGCCCGCCCGGAAATGGTGATCGATTTTACATCTGCCGGGATAATAATGGACAATCTCAGGATATATGCCCGGAATAAAATAAACGCAGTTATAGGCACTACAGGACTCAATGAGGAAATGCTGGCGGAGGCCCGGGAACTGGCCGAAACTGCCGGCACCAGGTGGGCTATTATCTCCAACTTCGGTAGGGGAATGAACTTCGTCATGGATTTTCTGAGAAAGATCCGCCCTCATTACCCTTATGTCAGCATTATTGACCGACATCACGCGGACATGGCAAATGCCCCCAGCGGGACTGCAATTTCTCTTGCTGAACATGCTTCAGAGGGGGAAAAAGGCCCCGTGAAAAGCAGGGAAGTGATCCCCCATGTACTGGGCGGAAAGGTGAGCCAGGTCCAGATATTGTCACAGAGAATGCCTTATCCCGGCCCTTACTCGGAACATGAGATAACTCTCGGCAGGCCAGACGAAATGATCCGGATCACTGTCCAGGATTTCTCCAGTGAGGTATATCTGCCAGGAGTTTTTATGGCCGTTGACAAGATCGGGACATTCCCTCCAGGGACAGTCATAACAAGCCTCTCCGAGCTCGAAGGATAGCTTCCTCAAATATTTCAACAAAAGAGAGACCGGCCTCCCATGACAAACCCGGGCCGGTCTCTCTTTTGATAAAGGGACTTCATTTTTCAGCGAGATCTGAAGTGCAGAAAGCGCACCTGGAAGCCCCCTCAGGGATGGTACTGAGACAGTAGGGACATTGTTTCACTTCAGCCGCAGGAGGCGCTTCCAGAGGTTTCCTCAGCCTGTTGACCTGCTTGACCACGATGAACAGGGCAAAGGCCACGATAAGAAAATTCACCAGGGCATTGATAAAAAGCCCCGGGTTCAAAGTAACAGCCCCTGCGGCTTTGGCATCCGCCAGCGTGAGGTAAGGCGCCGGGGGAGTCCCTTCCCTGAGGATCAGGAACATGTTTGAAAAATCCACTCCTCCCGTGATAAGGCTTATCGGGGGCATCAGTATATCCTCCACCAGAGATTTGATTATCGTGCCGAAAGCGGCGCCGATAACTATACCCACCGCCATATCTACGGCATTCCCCCTGATAGCGAATTCCCTGAAGTCCTTGAACATAACCTATCCCTCCTTTTTAAGGGAATAAGATAAATGATCACTACTGAGAATAATAGATCAATGTATCCTGGGGATGGAGATTTCTTATTAGACCAGGGAAGGGATAAATTCTATGGGCTGGTGGGAAAAAAGCCGGGCCATGGCCAGGCTTTGGTTCATATTCCATTTTTTCTAATGTATCACGTATTCCATTACGGTCTGCGGGGATCCCCCATAAAATACATCCTCCTCGAAAATTTCCCAGCCCAGGCGGGTATAGAAACGGATAAGGTCCCCTGAAGTATACAGATACAGCCTGGGATAGGAGCTCTGACAGGCCTGAACAGCTGCCTCCACAAGCTCGCTTCCAGACCCCTGCTCCCTGAAGGGAGGATGAATGTAAAGCCTGGCCATCCAAGGTGTCAGATGGGGCATGATGGGCATATCACATGTCACCAGGCTGACGGAACCAATAAGACCTTTTTCACCTGTGGCGACAAAGGTAGAAGGGATCAGATCTTCCCTTATGTGGAGCATCAACAGGTCACGATATTTTTCTTCACTTGACGCTCCGCTGAGTTCCCCGAATTCCCTGAAATGCCAGTCTGCCAGAATAGGAATGAAATCCCTGTGATCCTTAATATCCTCTATGATAAGAGTCTTCTGCATGGTTCTCCCCCTCTCTGATTAAATTATCACGGGGGAACCATGCAGAATGGCCCTGATGTGTTACTTTTTTCAGCTTGAGAAAAAGTCACTCATTAAGAGCTGAAATACAGCTTATTGCCAGATCCATAAGTTTGGGAAGTATATCCATGTAGTAAGGCAGATGGATCCTCTCTGTCCTCTTGTGAAGGTCCTTCCCTCTTGGCCCGAGATTCATGATGGGGATCCTCAGTTTCACTAGATCCTCTGAGGGGAAGTGATATAACCTGTTCCACACGGGACAGTTATTCCCGAAAAGATCCAGTTCCTGCTTGCCGCCAGTGTAACCACAATAGCTCAAGTCGCTGACCCCTTCGTAGAATTTACGGATCTCCATATTCTGACCGAATTCTTCCCTTGCCTTCTGGACCAACTCAGTAGCAACCGCTTTGATGACCGTCTCCCCCCTGTCTAACTCCTCATTGATCCTGTGGGGATACCAGGGCGGAAGAAGCCCGTAGATCACTATGGGGCCCTCCATTCCCAAGGCCATGGTCATCTCATGGACCAGTCTGATGCCTTTATCTCTTTCGTCAGCTTCGTCACCACATTTATTGAAAGCATATTCAACGAACTTGTCGAACCTTTCCCCGTAAAGTGCCCTCGTTTTCTCTTCCAGGGTGGCATAACTCATTACCCTGGGTTCCCAATCGACGGGGATATTCTGTGCTCCACTTCTTATGGCAAAGGAACGGGCATTCTTCTCGTAATGGTCCAGAGCGTTCTTCTGGGCTTCCATGGCAACCGTCTCAAGGTCTTCCAGGATCTCTGAGGGTTTCTTGGAAGACGTCAGGTAGGAATATGCAAAGACCCCCCTGCTCACGATGGTGGCGGAGTATTCCTCCCTCATATCGTTCATCTTTATACACCCGTAGGGGGAATACCATGCATCTCCATGAGAATCAGCGAATTCCGGATTGCCGTCAAGCATGAGGTTAATGTGTGAAGCAAGAAGCCCAGAACTTAAACCCCTGTAATATTCCCCCACATGGCTCTGTGAACCCAGGCAGTAGAAAAAAGTATTGAGTTTACCCAGAGAACCGATATAAACAGCCGGTGCCGGATCGGGTTCCATGGAAAAAGTGGGTTCCGTATTTATACAGGCCAGATAACTGAGTCCCTTTTCCTGGTATTCCGCAAGGTAGGGTACGGCACCGAGCATGCCTCCAGAGTTGTTCTCTTCATCCGGAACGAAAAGGACTGCGAGATTGACCTTGAGGGCAGAGGGATCTCTGGCCGCCTCCCGAAGTTTGTCCATACAGAGAGCCACACCTGCCTTCATGTCAGCCACGCCTCTCCCGAAGATCCACTCACCGCTATCGAGATCTTCCCTGGCATTTTCGTCAATATCCTCTTCGCCGATCCTCCTGGAGAGTTCCTCGGGGGAAAAGGCCCATTCCTTCAACTTGCCGTATACATCAGGACTGATAACATCCATGTGTCCCATGAGAATTATGGTACTGGAAGTGGAGGGTTGGGCCCTTACGATGGCAAATACAATATTCCGCCCAAGCAGATCCTTGTCGCATGGGAGCACCTGGAGATCCCAGGGATTCTTTTTGAAATAATCCAGTTCCATGAACCTGTCATAGATATATTGGACTACATCGTTCTCTTTAACACTGGGAGAAACGCTCGGTATAGATACCAGGGATAACAGGTCCAGGTACATCGCGGAATTTTTAAGATCCATGCATATTACCTCCCCAAAAAAGAAATATATGATCTTCCAGTCTCCATTTTCCTCTTCAGCCATTTCCTCAGAAGAGTTACGGATTAACTATAACAGAGGACACTCGAAAAGCATGAACTTTCCCCCTCCAGGATATTATAAGGAAAAAGGAATGAAAAAATATGAGGCCTTGAAAGAACCTCATATTTTTATGGGTTATTGAATTTGCTTGTATTCCCGGAGCCTACTCCAGAAAATCCCTGAGTTTTTTGCTTCGGCTGGGATGTCTGAGCTTCCTGAGGGCTTTTGATTCGATCTGTCGTATCCTTTCCCGGGTGACACCAAAGATATTGCCCACTTCCTCAAGGGTATGTGGAATTTCCTCGCCAAGACCGAAACGATATTTGAGGACACTTCTCTCCTTTTCCGACAGGCCTTCCAGAGCTTCCAGGAGATGCTCCTTCAGAAGGTTCTCCAGTGCGGCTTCATCAGGTGTCGGGACTTCCCTGTCCTCGATGAAATCTCCCAGCTCGGCGTCATCTTCTTCCCCAACTGGAGTCTCCAGGGAAACGGGAAGCTGGGAGACCTTCCTGATATCTTCCACCTTTTCCGCCCCTATCTCCATCTCCTGGGCAATTTCCTCGTCTGTGGGCTCCCTTCCGAGCTGTTGCATTAGCCTCCTGGACGTACGGATCATCTTGTTGATGGTCTCCACCATGTGGACAGGTATCCTTATGGTTCGTGACTGTTCCGCTATTGCCCTGGTTATGGCCTGGCGTATCCACCATGTAGCATAGGTACTGAACTTGAATCCCTTGCGCCAGTCATATTTATCCACCGCTTTCATAAGCCCCAGACCGCCTTCCTGGATAAGATCCAGGAGGTGCATGCCCCGATTCATGTATTTCTTCGCCACGCTGACCACAAGACGGAGATTCGCTTTTATGAGCTGTTCCTTGGCGGCTTCGTCACCCTGTTCCACTCTTTTGGCAAGCTCGATCTCCTCAGCCGCCTTAAGGAGAGGGGTTTTTCCTATCTCCTTAAGATACATCCTGACATGGTCAGTTATAGAAACATCCTCGAGTTTGCCGAGCTCGAGATCCTCCTCCAACAGAGATTCCGATTCAGGTAGAGCATCTTCTTTCTCTTCTTCCACTCTGGTATCGACTACATCGATATCGAGCTGCTCAAGGTTTGTATAAATGGTCTCAAGGATCTGGGGTTCCCAAAGTTCTATGGGTATCTGGTTTTCAATATCCTGTACGGATATGAAACCCTGTTCCCTGCCCTGGTGAATTATGGAACGTATATTATCAAGGTAATCAAGGGCCTTATCTCCCATATCCTGGCTGTTATCAGTTTTTTTTCTTGCCATTACCATCACCTTCCCTTTTGGGGAAATTGGATTTTGTCAAGAATATTTCTACTCAAGGTATAACAGCATAGCATTAAAAAGGAGTATTTTCAAAATATGACCGAAGCGCGAAAAAGGGTACTGGAAATCCACCCTTGCACTGCTCCCGGTCAGAGTTGATACTTCGGGAACTAACCTCCCGGATAGGGGAATTGATCTAATGACAGCCCTGAGGCAACGATGGGTATTCCAAGGCCAGAGAGGAAAATCTGTTTCATCAAAGATCCTGAAAAGTGAAACCTTCTTTCCTGAAAAGTTCGAGGCATGCATCGACTACTTTTTCATCGTAAAGGATGCCCTTGTTCTGATCTATCTCCTCAAGAGCCAGGTCTATTCCCCTGGACGGACGGTAAGGCCTGTGGGAACACATGGCTTCCACTACATCAGCCACAGCTATTATCCTGGCACCCGGAAGGATCTCTTCTCCCTTAAGGCCATTAGGGTATCCTGATCCATCCATACGCTCATGATGTTGAAGGATTATTTCATCAAGAGGCAAAGGAAGGTCTCCCCTATGAAGGACCTGGTAGGCCAGGGCAGAATGCTCCTTGATAAGCTCGAATTCAAAGGGGTCAAGTTTGCCTGGTTTGCTGAGTATCTCACTGGGAACATTTATCTTCCCCATGTCATGAACAAGGGCTGCGTAATATATGCATTCCCTTTCTTCTTCGGGAAGACCGAGCTTGTCAGCGATTGCCCGGGCAAGGTGGGCCACTCTTTCGTGATGCCCCCCCGTATAGGGATCCCTGACCTCAACCATATGAGAAATGATACCTATGGTCTTTTCAAGGGAATTTTTAAGCTTTGAAACAAACTCCTCCCGATCTCTTTCT
Organism: Synergistales bacterium; assembly: GCA_016927765.1. Lineage (GTDB taxonomy): Bacteria > Synergistota > Synergistia > Synergistales > JAFGMB01 > JAFGMB01. The sequence continues at coordinate 8,332 of JAFGMB010000147.1, read as the reverse complement.
GCTTTCCTGCGAAAAGAGATGTCCCTGGCCACCGCCTGGATCTCCATCAGATTTCCCTGGTCATCAAATATGCCGTTGACCATCCATTCAAGATCTTTCTGCTCCCTGGAACCGGAAGGACGGAATCCCTCTTCATATACCGCAGGCTCTTCCCCAGGCTTCAGAAAGGGGATCACTTCCCTCAGGAAAAGCAGTGTACAGGTGTCACAGAAATCCGTAAGGTCCATTCCCTTCAATTTATCCGCATCTTTACATATGAAAGTGCTGAAGGCCTGGTTAACAAAGGTCACCTTCAGATCCGGGTCGAAACGCAGGACAAAATCCTGCTGGTTTTCTACAATGGAGCGATATCTTTTTTCGCTATACTCCAGGGCTTTCCTGTAAATCTTCGTACGGAGGGCATCCCCTATCATCTGGGAAACCAGCTGCAATAGGGCTATATCTCCCTTGTGCCAGGCAAAAGAGTCTTTGCATTTGTCCAGTCCCACGAATCCTCCCAGGTCTTCCCCAAGGTAATAAGGCAATACCAAAAGCGATCTTATCCCCTGGCTTTTTATGATCTCCTTTTCAAGGTAGGCCTCTTCCGGCATGTTTTCGACATCGTTGATAATGATCCTGTTCCTGTTCTGGAGATTTTCCATCCACCAGGGGAATTTTTTAGTGGAAAGCTCCTGGAGGTTCTTTTTTTCTGGAGTTATTCCCTCCGCACACCATTCATGGGTGTTCGTCATTGTGGTGTAATCCCTGTTGAAACTGAAAACGTAGGCTCTGTCGCTGCCGATAAAGGAACCTATCCTGCCAAGTGCAGCATCTATGGTACTGTCAAGATCATCTTCGCCATTCTTGAGGGAAAAGGAGATCCTCGAAGCGAGCTGTTCCAGCTTCACCCTTCTTGAAACACTTGCCCTGGCCTTCAACCTGTCGCTTAGATCCTCAACAATGGCTGCAATTCCGAGAAACTCGCCATCCTTGTCTCTAAGGGCCGTCCCGGAGATATATACGGGAAGGATATTGCCATCGGGCAGGAACAGGTCTGTCTGGTACTTCAGGGAACCATCAAGATGATCGAGAAAAAAGGAAGAAGTAATGCTTTCTGGGGGGACAGAAGTAAACTCCAGGACACTGTGCCCTATTATCTTATCCGCTGGGAGTTTTAACATCTGGGTCATCTTCCGGTTACAGAAGGTAATATTCCTATGGACATCCATTACGACTATGCCCTCTCCCATATCCTCGAGGATGGTATGGAAGAGCCTTCTGCTTTCCGTAAGTTTCAGGAGTGCTTTTCTTTCCTCAGTAACATCATGTCCCACTGCCTGTATCGCTATAGCTTCGTCATCGACATTGCTTATCAGGGTTTGGGTCCACCTGTGGGAATGTTTTGTTTTTCCGGGCTCCTCGGTTTCACAGACAAAAGTCAGAGAACCCTCAGACCGGAGAAGTTTATCCCTGACCTTTTCCATGGCCACATGACTTTCCGGGGGAATAAGCTCAAGCCAGTTTTTCCCAAGGAGTTCTTCTTCTGTTTTTCCCCAGTAACGACAATATGCGGCATTAACAAAAACCAAATGGAAATCAAGGGTAAAAAGGCAGAAAAGATGAGGTATCCTATCAAGTATTCCTTTCAGAGACTCTGCACTGAACGCCATTATGGCAACACTTCCTTGCCGGGTATTTCTTATACTTTAAACGAATTTAAGAACTTCCGCCAGATTATCGGTATAAAGATGTCTGCCTGCCTTGCCTGAGACCTCTTTCGAAAAGACCAGGACCAGAGATCTCCCAAATAGCCCGGTCATGGAGCTGTGAATACCAGGAGCTGTCACTGCAAGACACTGCTCTTTCCTGAGCCCCTTCTTTACAAGGAATTCCCGGATCCTTTCCTCGGGATAGAGCTTTTGAGTTCCCCAGTGAGTTTCATCTCCACCATCCCCTGGAGATCCTAAAGAGAATCCTCCGATCCCATGATCAAAAGGAAACCTTGCCAGGAACCATTCAACCACCTCTACCGGGTCAGGGGAGAAGAGTACGGAGACCATTCCCCTTCGTGCAAGTGCCTCCAGTGTCGTCCCAAGTCCATGGATAAGCTCCACCCTTTTGAAAAATTCCGTTTCAAGTTCTGCAATAGACACTTTCTCTGGAAGGAATATCCTCTTTTCAGGAGATCTTGTGGGAGTTTCTTTCTTATCCTTTGAATGAATAGCCCATAGGACCGAAAGGGTATCTTCCTCAGATAGGAGGATACCTCGGAGCTCAAAAAATACTGCCCTTATCTGTTCCATGGCATTTCTCCTTTTCTGCGATATGAGGATTAACAACCCTGCACAATCAGGTTCTCCATGCTTTCCACGGGATCTTTCCTGGCCTGCAACCTTTTGTGAGTGCTTTTTTCACAGTACATAGCCCTGTCTGCCTTAAGCAGCAGGTCGTCCATAGAACTCGGGTTGGGGCGAGTAAAATCTTCAATGGCAAAACCAATACTTATATCAAGGATTTCCCGATAATCAGCTTTATTCACCCAGGAATGGAAATCTTCCCTTATCCTGTCTGCCACATTTACCAATCCTTCCTGACCGGCATTGGGAAGGATCACGCAGAATTCGTCTCCCCCTATCCTCGAGGCAATATCGCTGGACCTGATGTTTTTTCTGATCATATCCCCTACTCTCAGCAGAACTTCATCTCCATGCAGGTGACCAAAGTTATCGTTTATCTTCTTGAAATTGTCGAGGTCGATCATGATCATACCCATGGTCTTTCTTTCTCTCCTGGCCAGGCTGAAGATCTTTTCGGAGAACTCATTGAATCCCACCCTGTTATATAGAAGTGTCAGAGGATCTGTCATGGACATGGCACGAAGTTTTCTGAAGATCGTCTCAAAAGGCTGATCAAGACCCCTTGCAATGATCCCCTCGAAGACAACGCAGAAAGAAGCCGCTTTAAGCAGGTGCCCCAAAAGATTTGATAACCCGTATACGTCCGTATAGAAAGTAAAGGAAAGCTCGGACAACATGGTCAGCATGATCGACCACTTCAAAGTCTGTTGCACTTTGGAACTGATGGCTTCATCCTGCTTTCTAAACCTGGTGAGAGCAGCAGCAAGGATGGCAATAATAATATATTCGCTCATCACTTTAAATGGGGTCAGTCCCTGCCCCTCGATAAAACATCTCGGGAATATGCCGAACTTCATGATGCTAAGGATGATTAAACTCACCAGGATACCGAAGGTAAGGAAAAGTTCCGTAGAACTGAATTTTTTCCTGGCCATAAAGGATGAAGAGAACAACACAAAGGCTTCCAGGTATCTTGCGGCGATCCAGAGCTGGGTAGATAGATCAGCGGTGGGGAAAGGGAAAATTCCCATACCCTTGTAAGCCAGGGTATGAACAAGATCGATAAAGGATACGGCAAGGTAGCCATATCCAAGGAAGAAAAGAAAATTATCCTTCGAATAACCGTATGTTTTTGTAGCCATTACATAGATGGTAAACCCCACAAGAATGGCCCAACCCTCTATTAAGACATGGCCGAGGAGATAGTTTTGCCTGGTGACTAAGAACAATAGGGGTGCTAGAAATATGAAATAGCGCAAATACTTCTTGGGGCCACTTTCAGGAGATGTAATTGAGAACATTGTTTCATTCCCCTTTCGCTCATTTTGCAGGTAATAAAAAAATCGCCATCGGAATAATCTTTCCGAAGGCGATCTCTTTATCGATCGATTCTTTGATGATATCCCTTCGGTAACCCGGCTGTCATGACCCTTGAGGTTTTAGACCCGTGGCTTTGCGTCACCGCCTTTAAGCGGTTTTGCCTTTGTCGTCTGAAGATACCTGACAAGGTGCAGAGCAGATCCTGGATCTGCCTTTTCAATTAACAGGTTAACATCTCCTGGGAAAAAGATATGTTCTTTCTATCCTATTTCCCCCGGGAATGAAGTACCTACCTGGAAGGGCCGAAAGACCAGATCGACTGGGTCTTTTGGACTAAGATCAAGTTCTTTCAATTTCCATTCGATCATGATCCTCCCTAACCACCGAAATATGAGACAATTATTACGTAATAAGGATCTGAACTATTGAAATTTAAAACTAAAGGGAGTATGATTCGCTGACTTTTTCAAGATAACTCTCGTCGGAAGGTGGATGATAACTGGATGATGCAGCTTGACGGTTACAATTTTGACCTGGAGAGGTTCATGTCCAGGGAGGATTTCGACAGAATTGCGGAATTCGCAAGGGACAAGCAGACCCCTCTTCTGGTACTTGACCTGGATAAAGTGGAAGAAAAGTACGATGAGCTGATATCTGCTTTCCCCTTTGCAAAGGTCTATTATGCCATAAAGGCCAACCCCCATGATGAGGTCCTGAAGCTCCTTGTGGATAAGGGATCCTGTTTTGATTTCGCTTCACCCTATGAACTTGACCAGATCCTTGCCCTTGGGGCTTCGCCTGATATGCTAAGTTACGGCAATACCATCAAAAAGGCAAAAGATATAGCATATGCCCACAGCAAGGGAGTAAGACTTTTCGCATCCGATTCCGAGCAGGACCTGCAGAAGATAGCTGACTTCGCCCCGGGATCAAAGGTTTTCTTCAGGCATCTTACTGATGGAAGTGGTGCGGATTGGCCTCTTTCCCGCAAATTCGGGGCCCATCAGGACGTTCTGATCAGGCTTATCGAAAAAGCCCCCAAGCTGGGGCTCATACCTTACGGCGTTTCCTTTCACGTGGGATCACAGCAGAGAGATATCGGACAGTGGGATAACGCCCTTTCCACATGTCGCTACATCTTCGACTGGGCAAAGGAACTTGGCATAGACCTCAAGCTGATAAACATGGGTGGAGGTTTCCCGGCAAGCTATCTCGAGCCTAATCTTGACTTCGAGGTCTATCGCAAGGAGATCACCAGGTTCCTGGAAGAAGATTTCGGTGACGATCTTCCTGAGATCATTATCGAACCTGGAAGGTCCCTCACCGGTGACGCAGGAATGCTTGTCACCGAGGTGGTCCTGGTCTCAAAGAAAGCCGATTACAACCAGTACAGCTGGGTCTATCTTGATGCGGGCAAGTTCGGTGGCCTCATAGAGACCCTTGACGAAGCGATAAAGTATCCCATATTCGTTGACAAGGAAGGCCATGCGGAAGAGGTGATCCTGGCCGGACCCACTTGCGACAGCGTGGACGTCCTCTATGAGAACTTCAAATATACCGTCCCAAACACGCTTCAGGAGGGGGACAGGATATATATCTTCACCACCGGATCCTACACCTCCAGCTACTGCTCTGTGAACTTCAACGGTTTTCCTCCCCTGAAGACCCATGTTATGCCGAGACGGAGAAAAAAGGAGAAAGACCGCTACGAAACACCTTCGCTTTTCTGATAGCATAAGGGCCGCAAATTCCGGCCCTTTTTCATTTTGTTTATAGAACAAAAAGGGAAAACAAAGTACACTCCGGAGGATTTTTTATGTAAAGACTAAAACAAAAAAGAAGCTGAACGCAGAAAACACAAAGGGAACCATCGATCATTTTTAAAAGAGAAATTGCGGCAAATCATGGGGATCATGTCGTTTTTCTGACGCTCTTTGCTGACAGTATTTTAATCTGGGTTATATCCCCTGAAATGTTAACAAATAACCCTCCTTTCTACATCATCTTCTTTTTCAAATGCATAGATCCACAACGTGGCTCATCTCTATTACATGTACATGACATTTATCAATAGAGATCGAACATATCCTATTACCAGAATTTTTGTCAGAACTTTATCTTCGTTTTCCAGCATATTTCCTCAATTCTTTATTTCGTCACATCAATTTATTAATAATCTTTATCATGGCCTGAAACGCTAAATCGGGCTTTGCCAGCTGATTTACAGTTCCCGTTATGTAAATATCCATATCCGGCACATAAAAAGCCACTGATCCAGTAGAACCGCAATGGCCTAGCATTTCAGGAACGGGATGGAAGGGTGACAGAATTCGGGGTAATTGGAATTTCTGTATGCCCATTCCGTAATAAAAGGGAGAGAAAATTTTATTCCACTTCTCCAGTTCACTTAGCCTTTCCCTGGGGAAAAAGTAACCACCGAAGAATGCTTTTAAGAACGTCATCTGGTCCTTTGCGGTTGAGATAATGTCACATTGCGTAGAAGCAAGGAAAAGGGGCAGGTGTATGATTTCCGATTTATAACGGATAGGAACAAAACCTTTATCATCCGTATCTTCACAAACATAGGTCTCCGTCAGGTTAAGCTCCCTGAACAGGTTCTGAAGGACAAGATTTACCGGCTTTTCCGTAACCTTTTCTATGACCAACCCCAGTAAGTGATGATTCGTATCAGCATATTCTGCCTTGCCTTCCTCTCCAGGAGGAAAATGGGGTTTCATTTTTTTCACTTCTCTGATGACTTTATCAATTGGCCAGGGTTGATCAAGGCCTGCTTCAAGCTCATCCATTAGCCTTTCCCCGCTAGCTTGTTTATCGATCACATAACAGGGGAGACCGGAGGTATGAGACACCAGATGACCGATGGTTATCTCATTCGAATAATCTCTGCCATTATACGAATGCAATCCCTGGATCAGATCAACAGGTAAGTATTTTGAGATCCTGTCCTCCAGGTCCAATTTGTTCTCGGCATGTAATTTCAGGATGATCGCAGAGATAAACAATTTATTTATACTGGCGATATAGTATTGGCTGTTTTCTTGAATTTCCCCGGAGGCGCTGATCATATCGATGCTTCCACTGCCAGTGGAAACGCAAAAGACAGCTCCGTAAATATTTTTCTTTTCTACCACATGGCTTACTAATTCATCCAGGATCTCGTTGCTGAGTTTTTCCTTCATTTGTTCCTCCGACACAATGGGGTAATGATCTTCGGACTTCAGCCCAAAACTCAGATACCATAATGCGCCAAACCCGGCAATAACAATACAGAATAATACCAGTTTTGTATTTTTCATTTCATCATGGCTCCCCCATTGAAGGTTCATATATGTTCTATACAAACATCAGCGAAATTATCATCTCTCCCCTGACTCTTTAGTGTAACATTTATTAGCCAGGACATAGCAACATCCCGAAAACAACTCTACACTAATGGGTGGAACAGGTTTTCTATGCGCTGCAAGTCCGCCTTAACCCGGTCTTATGATTTATTGCGAAGCAGAAGGTCCGGCCAACCCGGCTCTATGGTTTATTCCAATGGTTTTTGACGGAATTTCTGATGGAGTTTTCTATGGATTAAACAGACTGTAGACTGTAGATATCGTCTTGAATCAACCATGAAATTTATTATGCAGCTCTTTGCATTTCATAAGCAGGATTAAAAGGTTGTCCTGTTTTAAGAACTCCATAAATGATCTGTAACAGTTTTTTCATGGCGGCTATAAGAGCTGATTTTCCTTTTTTGCCACTGGCTTTAAGTTTCAAGTAGAAGTCCCTGATAAGGGGGTTCCATTTGATAGCTACCATAGCAGGCATGTATAGATTTCGGCGAATTCTCTTTGACCCTTTTTTCGTGATCCTGGCAGGCTTGTTAATGGATGAACCGGATTGAAATTCTGATGGTACGATCCCTGCGAAGGCGGTGAAGGTCTTCTTGTTCTTGAAACGCTCTACATCTCCTATTTCACACAGGAGAAGAGCGGAACTGATCTTGCCAATGCCGGGAATAGACCTTAAAAGATCCGCCTGCTCCATGATCCTGGGATTTTTCTTTATATGATCTTCCATCTTCTTTTTGATCTCTTCTAGTTGGGCTTCAAGATATCTGATCCGGTCAAGCCTTATCTTTGCCGTAGGCATAGACATATTTGGTGATTGTTCAATAGCATGTATCCTGTTTTTCTCGGCCCTGATAAGTTCTCTTGTATCCTCGTAAAGATGGGCCAGCTGGCGCAGTTCTTCCATCTCGGGAGATGGGAGTTCCCAAGGATGTACATTCGATTCTGTATGGGCAAAACGTATATAGCTGGCGATCTTGAGAGCATCCTGTTTGTCCGTTTTGTTCTTTGCCTTGATCACTTCGCCGGTAGCCTTGATCTGGCAGGGGTTGACCACGTAAGGGACCACCAGCCCCTCAGCTTCGCTGGCAAGACATGTTACAAACTTGAGGTAGTAGGTCCCGGTGGCCTCCATGGCAAGATGGAAGATACAGTATCCACCGAGTTTATCGTTAAGTTTCCTGAGATCTTTGATGAAAGATCTGAAATGATGGAGCTTATTTTCGATCCTGCATTCAAAGACGGGCTTTTTCTCCGAATCCGCCTTTTGAGGCAGTCCGATAATACAGATATCGATGAATTTGTGTCCTATGTCTG
>JAFGMB010000146.1 GCA_016927765.1 Synergistales bacterium | reverse complement strand
GGGAATTCGGAGTTGAACTTGTTGCTACCGCACCAAACGTAGTCTACGAAGTTCAAACCAGAAGCGGAGAAACCATCGAAGCCCACCGGCCTTCCGATTTTCCTGAAACTGGTGAGATAGACACTGTTTCAGAACCAATCATCAAATTGACAGTACTTGTCCCATCGGAATACGTTGGGAAGGTCATGCAGCTTTGCCAGGACAAGAGAGGGACCTTTATTTCCATGGATTATCTTTCTCCAGAAAGAGCCCGTGTGATCTACGAGCTTCCTCTTGCAGAATTCATCATGGATTTTCACGATAAGATCAAGTCTCTCACAAGAGGATTCGCTTCTATCGATTACGAACATACAGGATTGATTGAATCTGACCTGGTCAGGGTGGACGTTCTTATACAGGGAGAGGCTGCAGATGCCTTCTCTTTCATTTGTCACAGGGATGCTGCCTACAGAAGAGGGCTTTCAGTTACAAGAAAACTCAAGGAACTCATCCCCAGACAGCTCTTCGAGGTCCCCATCCAGGCATCGGTGGGCAAAAAGGTCATTGTCCGCCAGAACATAAAGGCCCTAAGGAAAGATGTGCTGGCTAAATGTTATGGTGGCGATATCACCAGGAAAAGGAAACTCCTGGAAAAACAGAAGGAAGGGAAGAGAAAGATGAAGAAGATCGGTAAGGTCTCCATTCCACAGGAGGCTTTCCTTGCCTTTCTTAAAGTGGATGAAGATGAGGAAAAATAAAGACCTGAGTTCATTCTTCCCTCTGGCTAAAATTACCGAGCCCTTCTCCTTATATGTCCATATACCTTTTTGTGTAAGAAAATGCCCATATTGCGCATTTTACAGTATGGTTCCCCAGGGTGATCTCCTTAGAGAATACCCTGATGTCCTCGAAAGGGAGATCTGCTGGTGGATGGAAAGCCTGGGACAGGATCTTCCGGAAATTCAGACCCTTTTTCTTGGAGGAGGTACTCCTTCATTACTTCCCCCGGATCAATGGGAAAGGCTGATAGAACTTCTCGAGAGGTATTTCAGGTTCCAGGAAACCTGCGAGGTCTCTGTCGAGGCCAATCCAGGTTCTCTGTCACTGGAACATTTGAGGATATGGAAAGAATGGCGTGTCAACAGGATAAGTCTCGGGATCCAGAGCCTGGCTGAGGATGAGATCTCACTTCTTCAGAGGCCATATTCGAAAGAGGAAGCTTTCAGGGCGCTTGAAGCGGTAAAGGAGACAGGCCTGTTGCTGAGTACGGATCTGATGTTCGCGTTCCCAGGTCATACTTTGAGAAAATGGTATCATACCCTTCGGGAGATGACAGATCATTTCGAGCCTGACCACATTTCCTGCTACCAGCTTGTAATTGAACCCGGCACACCTTGGGGCTCCCTTTCCCCCTCATCCCTTCCTGACGGATATCCCTTTTACAGGTTCACCCAGTGGTACCTCCAGCGAAAAGGTTACGAGCAATATGAAATTTCCAGCTTCGCCAGGAACAGGCATTTCTGCCGGCATAACATTGCATACTGGAAGCAGGGAAATGTCCTCGGTCTTGGCCCTTCCGCATGGGGATATCTTTCAGGGGTCCGTTACCAGGATCATCCCGATATGGAGGAATACGTCAATTCTCTAACAGAAAATAGAAGTCCCATCAAATATACTGAGTCAGTCGAAGGAATGGAGAAGGCCAGGGAGACGGCTATACTGGCTCTCAGGACAAAATGGGGTTTTGACCGCAGCAGCTTTATCACCCAATTCGGAGAGCAGTCTCTTAAAGATATCCTGAATGATCTTGCTGAAATTCCCTCTGACCTTATCCATATAAGCCCGGAAGGAGTATCATTAACCTGTAAGGGTATGCGTGTTGGAAATGCCATCTGGGAAAAGATCGTATAGAGTAGGATCCTGGGGTGAATTTCATGGAATATGCGCTGATCCATTTTTCTGGAGAAAAAGAGATACTTCTGGAAGAGCTGCTTCTGTCACTGGCCCGACATGAATCCTCATCTCCGGCTTCCGGTTATTCCTTTACTGTTGAAGGGTACCTTAAAGAAACTTTATCCTATTTTGAGCTTCAGGGGGCGGAATTCGAAGAAAAAAAAGGTTTCCCCATCTTCCGGGTTTATTCCGAGGTCAGGGAACAGCCTGAACAGGCCCTTGTTGCAGGAGATTCCCTTAGAAGCTGGGGTGATCATATTCTCAGAAATCAGCCACTCAGGGGATTGATCTCTTATATCTATATCTCTTCTTCTTTTCCCACTGAGGTGGAATGGGGACTTGTAGGAATAGCAACACCCGGATGGGTGCTGCTATTCGATGAGGACTCTGAATACGTTAACAGAGCCGCCATTTCAGAGGATGTAAAGGTGATTTACTGTCCTTCCGATGAGGTTTTTCTTGACCGGTTCTCTCCGGATGTTGAAACCTTACCATCTCTTGAAATAACTCTCAAGATGATCCTTGAGAACGTCCCCCCAAGATCGGAAAAAGGGAACAATTCTTCATATGGAGAGGATTTTTGAAGCTTCCATAAGGGCTTCAGTTATATCGAACATGTTCGATATAACTCCCACGTTCACCTGGTCGGTCAGCCCGAAATGATTCGAACAGGTCCCACACACAAGGATCTGAACGCCTTTTTCCTCGAGTTCCTGCAAATGCTCACAGGAAGATGTTCCCTTTAATGCCAGCCTGATACCCTCATTCATCAATGCCACTGTCCGTGGAGGGGCCTCCATCTGGGACAGGGTTCCCAGGAAAGATTTCATGAGAACTTCACCCAACTGGGAGTCATCGCCCCCGATAATTGCTCTTGAGATAAAGACTGCCACATCCTGCAAGCCTTTCTCAACCTTCGAGTACTGCTCTTCATGGTCCTGGGCGACCGAATCCCTGTGTCCCTCAATGACAAGTTCATTTTCATTTCCCGAGGTGGAGAAGGAGAACCCCATTTTCTCCAGCAGTCTACAGACATTCTTCATGGCGATCGCATTATCCACAAAAACCTGGATGTCCCTGACCTGGTCTGTTACAGCTGCTTTGGTCATCATGACCGGTTGAGGGCAGGTTTTCCCTCTGGCGTCGATCTTTTTCAATTATTTAACCTCCATATTAAGGTCTGATGTCACAGAGACAGGATCTCCAATGAGTCTATAAGTTCAGCTCCTGCAGATGACATTGCTTCAAGGGCTGTCCTGGAATCGTTCGGAGAAAGGTTTACCCCTTTTACCGCATCAGTGATGACATATACGGAAAAACCTTCTCTCAAGGCGTCCAGAACGGTATCTTTTACACATACATCGGTGGCGAGTCCGCAGACGTAAAGGGTTTGAACATCCTTTTCTATCAGCAGATCTTTCAATCCTGTGTCCTGGAAAGCCGAGTAGGCGTCCTTTTCCTGTTCCACGGCCTTGCTGATGATCTCATACTTTTCAGGCAGTTCAAGTTCTTCGGGGAATTTTGCTCCCATGCTGCCCCTTATGCAGTGGGGAGGCCACGAACCTCCCTGTCCCCTGAAACTGCAATGCTTTTGAGGATGCCAGTCTCTTGAAAGCAATATGGGCAGGTCTCGGGATCCAAAGAATTTCACAAGCCCGTTGACCACAGGTATTATCCGATCTGCGTCTGCTACTGCAAGAGCTCCTCCCGGGCAGAAATCATTCTGCAGGTCTACAATAAGAAGCGCTGCCCTTTCCAGTTCAGACATGAGTTTTCCCTCCAGATGTAATAATTATTATAAAATTATAGCATGGCCCCTGGGGTCTCCAGGGTCTACCTTTTGCGCTTCAGTTAATTTATGATATGTTAAGAAACGTGCCGAAAGCATTCCCTGACAGGGAAGCTTTTTCTTCAGGCAGGAAGGTGATGTGGATGAGTCAAAACCTGAAAGTTAAATTAAGGGATATTCCCTCAATGGATATATTGCTCAATCAGAACTGGGTGGATCATTTCCTGGAAGAGTTGGGAAGAGAGGCTGTAAAGGCCGTACTCAAGGAGGTGATCGACTCCACAAGAGAGGGCATACTTGAAGGTACCCTCGACGGAGTCGATCCTGAAGACATCCGGAAAAAAGCAATGGTGCTGCTGGAAAGAAAAAAGGACCGGAGCCTTAAACGTGTGGTGAATGCCACGGGAGTAATTATCCATACCAATCTCGGAAGATCATGCCTTGCTGGGGATGCTGTAAAAGCCGTCACTGAAGTCTCGAGTTTCTACAATACCCTGGAATATGATCTTTCCAGGGGACAAAGAGGCCAGAGAAATGATCATGTGGAGTGGCTGCTGTGCCAGGTGACCG
>JAFGMB010000145.1 GCA_016927765.1 Synergistales bacterium | reverse complement strand
CTCGGTTGCGCGCTGGCTGTTTTTGGAATAGCAAGGGCCTATATGCTGGGTACAGGCCCGGGTGTTGCCATTACCGTTGCTCTCGCGATAATAGCCGTAGTGCTTCTCGGCAACCTTGCAGGGGCGTTCCTGCCAGTGGTAGCGAGGTTTTTCAAGTTAGACCCTGCGATAATGTCCGGCCCATTCATTACTACCATTGTGGATGTCTTTGGATTGATAGTTTATTTCGAGATAGCAAGAATAGTACTTGCACTCTGATAATTCCACCCAAGGCTCCGTCCGGCTGCCCTTATGAAGGGCAGCTTTTTTATTTCCTGATATTGAGATGTCCTGATTGACAGACCGGTCGGTCTGTAGTATTTTATCCATTGTCTAAACTGACCGGTCAGGAGGTAGTATCTATTGAAGAATGATGAGAGCAAAACCAAACAGCATATCCTTGAGATAGCCCGCTCGGAATTTTCAGCCCGGGGTTTTTATGCCACTAGCATGGATTCCATAGTAAAAGCTACAGGATTGAGCAAGGGTGCCCTGTACTGGCATTTCAGAAGCAAGACAGAACTCTTTAAAGCCGTCCTTTCCGAAGAAGCTGAAATGGTCAGACAGATCATGTTTCCCGGGAAGGAAGATCTTATCGAAAAGGATCTTCAGTCATTCTTTCTTGAAAGAGGGGAGAAGCTTATTGATTATTATCTCTCGGGCAGGGAACATATCCTTTTATGGTTACATACAAGTCTTGAGGCACAGAGAGAGAACACGGAGGTCACGGATCTTGCTATAGACATCATTGATTCAGTGACCAATGAGCTGATAAAGAAACTGGCTGACCTTGAGCCTGACAGGATTAGATCCGGAAATGATCTTGACATAAGGGAATTCGTCCTGCTCTTTGAGTCAATTCTTAATGGCCTTCTTCTTAACCTTCAGTTGAAGAGGAACCCTGAACTCACCAAGAAATTCTGGACATTCCTTGTCACGAGACTTATGTCGAAGGGAGGAGATAATTTTGAAAAAGCATAGTCTCCCCTGGCAGACCCCTTTCTTTTTCAATACCAGGAAATGCATTCCGATCCTTGCTTTGTGTAGTTTCATCGTTCTATTCCCGGGCCATCAGGCAGGGTCTGCCGCTGAGAGCCACACCCTCACCATTGATATGGCCCTGGATCTTGCTTCGGAGAATAATCCGATCATTTCTGTGCTCAGTGAACAGGTAAAGCAATCTGAGGAACAGCTCAGGCAGGCCAGGGCATCCCTATATCCCACAGTCGGAACGGAGCTTATATATCAGAAAAGTGGAGAAGAACCTTTGCTTCCGGTCTATTCAGCAGAGGGTTCTTATCTCGGGAATGCCCGGAACGGGTTTAAAGATACTTACCAGGCAGCAATTAACTTCACTTATCTCCTCTATAGCGGTGGTGCAGTTAAAAATAACGTCCATGCAAGGGAGCTTGCCCTTGATTCGGTTCATGCCAGGGCGGATCGATCCCGCCAATCCGTGGATAACGGTGTATATTCCGCCTATTACGACCTCCAGCGTGCGAAGGCAAGACAGGAGGTCGCTGAGGAAGCCCTCTCTCTTGCACGGGAGCATATGAGGGAAGTGACCCTCTTCCATGAAAATGGGATAGTAGCGAAAAACGAGGTTCTGAGAGTCCAGATAGAGGTATCCAACTCCGAACTTGAGAGGATAAAGGCGATCAATTCTGTTGAAGTGGCCTGGTCGGCTCTTGAACGGGCGGTAGGTGTTACCCTGAGAGGCAATTATGAACTGCCGGAAGGGATCGTAACCATGAATGATCTCGAATTGCCTGAAAACATCCAGGAAATAGCCTTTGAGAACCGACCGGAGCTAAGGGTCCTGGAGAAGTCCCGTCTTTCAGCTCTTGCTCTTTCAAGAGCTGCTTTAGGGGAAAGAGGTCCCAAGGTGGTTTTCAGGGGAGAAACATATGTAGCTGACGAGAAATTCTTTCCGGATATGCAGGATGACTGGAAGATAACCATAGCTGCTACCTGGGATCTCTATGATGGTGGAGCAAGCAGGGCAAGGTCAAGAGAAGCGAGGGCGGCTGCCGCTGAGCTTCTATACAGGGTCGAAGACCTGAAGAAACAGATAGGGCTCGAGATCTCTACCGCCCTTCTCAACCTGCGATCATCCGGTCAGCGGGTATCTGTTGCCCGTGACCAGGTGAATAGTGCACAAGAGGATTACCGGATGGCCCTTCGAAGATACAGGGCCAGGGTAGGGACTAACCTGGATGTACTTGATTCGAGAGTAGCCCTTATTAACGCCAGGAATCAGCTTGTGGATTCCCTGTATGATGTGTTTCAGTCAAGGGCTGATCTGCTCTTCGCTTTGGGCATCGATTCTTATAACGTCGAACATTAGGAGGTACGTCAAGTGAAGAAATTCCTGATACTGATACTTCTTTTAGCTGTTTTCGCAGGACTCATAGGATATAGAGGTTACCAGCAGAAGATCCTGAAGCAGCAGATAGTGGAAGCAGAGGTGCTCAAAGTTGAAATTATCAGCCCATCTCTTCATCGATTTAGAGATTCTGTTTCCTTTACGGCCGAGATAGAACCGGAGAACAAGGCCGCGGTGATCTGCAAAGTTCCAGGCAGAACCGTCCTGAATGTATATGTGGATGAAGGCGACAGGGTTCAGCAGGGAGACTTACTTGCCGAGTTGGATGATAGTCTTGTAAGGCAGGATATACTCCGGGGTAAAGCGGTTGTTTCCAGCGCTGAAGTACAATACAGGACTTTACGAAGTGATTATGAGCGGATGCAGGCTCTCCTTTCAGAAGATGTCATCAGTCAGCAGCGGTTCGATCATGCTGAAACTGAGTATCGATCGGCTTCAAGTCAGCTCAGGGAAGCAAAAGCTTCGCTGGAACAACTGGAAATAATGCTGGGATATCACAAGATCACTGCACCTGTTTCGGGAGTAATAAGCAACAGATCCATAGATCCGGGAGATACAGCTTTATCACAGCCCCCAGTCTTTCTTATCTATCAACAGGAAAGGGTCAAGGTAACAGGATCTGTACCGGAGAGATCCTTTTTCCTTCTCAGAGAGGAACAGATGGCCAGGATAACACTGGATGCCCTTCCGGGAGAAGTTTTCACAGCCCCTACTTCAAGAATATCTCCGACTATCGATCCCGTTACAAGGACGGGTGAAGTGGAAGTGATCCTTCCTTCGTCGGGTATTCTCAAACCAGGAGCTTTTGCCAGAGTGACCATTGAAACAGGTGAACATGAAGGAGTAGCACTTCCGCGGGATGTAGTAAGGCCTCTTCCTGGAACTGGAGAATTCCAGTTCTTTGCCCTTTCGGGAGACAGGGCTGAACAGAGGATAGTGAGGATAGGAAATGAGGAAAATAACCTGGTGGAGATACCAGTAGGGTTGTCTCTGGAAGACAGGGTCATTGCTACGATCAGCGATAAATTGAAGGACGGGGCGAAGGTCGAGGTGTATGGGGATTGAAGCTGCCTGAAATTTCTGTAAAACGACATGTGGCATCCCTCATGGTCTTTCTTGCCATAATTCTGGTAGGTTCCATATCACTGCTTGGTCTTAAACTTGATATGCTCCCCGATATAGAGCCTCCGATCATTAACCTTATCACTCCATGGCCAGGTGCATCAGCCAGTGACGTTGAGCAGAGGGTCACGAAAATATTGGAAGACTATGTCTCCCTGATCGAAGGGGTCGATGACATCTATTCCAAATCTCTGGACAACATCTCGGTAGTGACCATCAAGTTCAAATGGGGGACCGACCTGGACGTTAAAGCCGGTGATGTAAGGGATATCATACCAATGGCAAAGTCTGAGATGCCTGACGATATTGACGAACCTGTCCTTCTTCAGATCACTTCAGGAGCTATCCCGGTAATAGGCATGTCCCTGACCACATCCAAGGCATTTCAGGGTCTCTATCACTTTGCCGATAATATAGTGATAGAGGAATTATCCAGGATCCCTGGGGTTGGAAAGGTAATGGTTTACGGGGGGGTTACAAGAGAGATCAGAATTAACCTGGATATTGAATTGCTTGAAGCACACCATATCCCTCCCCAGTATGTAATAGAAGCCCTTGAAAAGGCCAATGTTAATATTCCTGCAGGATCGATGGAACAGGGGAAAACTGAGTATTATGTCAGGGTTCCGGGGCGGTTTGTAAGTGTGGACGAGATCAATGACCTTGTAATAGGGATAAACGAGGGAAGGCCTGTGTACCTGAGTCAGGTAGCGGAAGTCATCGATGGATATAAGGAGCAGAAACTGAACTCATGGCATTATGACCAGCCTTCAATTTTCATGGCAGTGCTCAAGAACAGTGATGCCAATACAATTGAAGTGTCCAGGATGATCCACGAAAAGTTGAGTGAACTTAAGGCTACAAGTTTTCCTGAAGGGGTAGAATATCATATTGCCCTGGATACTGCCGATTTTATCATGATGGCCCTGAAAAACCTTACCACTTCTCTTCTTGCCGGAATAGTCCTGGTATTCGTCGTAACCTGGGCTTTCCTTAAGCGACTTCCGGCTTCTCTGGTAGTATGCAGCGCCATACCCTTCTCATTGATCATCACTTTCATTGCCATGGGAAGGCTGGATTATACGATCAATATTTTCACTCTTTCTGCTCTTGCTGTGGCTTCAGGGATGGTGGTTGATAATTCTATTGTAGCTACTGACCAGATAATACATCATATTGAACAGGGGGAAAGGGGCCATGTGGCCGCTGTACTTGGAGCCAGCGAAGTTGGTTCGGCCCTTGTGGCTTCCACCCTTACAACCGCTGTGGTTTTGTTGCCCCTTGCTTTTATCTCAGGGCTTGTGGGCGTATTCTTTTCTTCTCTGACCGTAGTGATGGTCCTTGCGGTAGTTGCTTCACTTTTTGTAAGTCTTTCCTTTATTCCCACCATGGCAAGCAGATTCTTCCACAGGGAAGTATCCAGTGCCCCTATCCATCGGGTTACAGAAAGGTTTCTTGCCAGAATGGAGAAGGGTTACGGGGCAATGGTCTCATGGTCATTAAATAACCGTAAAAAAGTAATCTTATTTTCCCTGTTACTTCTTGCCATGACCTTTATCGGATTCCGTTTCATAGGTACCGAACTTGCCCCCAACCCCGATACAGGTGATGTGGAGATCTCCTTTACACTTCCGGAGGGGACAAGGATCAATGTGACCGATGCTCTTGTCAGGGAAGTCATTGCTTATTGTGATGAGAATATCCCCGAAGCACTGACCATTTACGGCTACGATGGAATGGAAGAGGAAGGTTTTTCCATTGCAGCCGGACAGGAAGCAGGCACCAATATAGGCACTGTAGGGATGAAACTGGTGGAAAAACAGCAGCGGGAACGTTCAGCTTTCGAAATAGCACAGAC
Organism: Synergistales bacterium; assembly: GCA_016927765.1. Classification (GTDB taxonomy): domain Bacteria; phylum Synergistota; class Synergistia; order Synergistales; family JAFGMB01; genus JAFGMB01. The sequence continues at coordinate 2,100 of JAFGMB010000145.1, read as the reverse complement.
GGTCCGCAACTGGCTGCGAGAGAAACCTGGGATCGAAAAGATGACAGTACAGGTCACTTCACCCATTAAATCCCTTTTCATGGGATCAAAACCATTGAATATTGAAGTTTATGGAGACGATCTTGAGGAGGTTATAAAAGTTGCAGGGAGGATCAGGGATATCATTTCTGAGATTCCCGGTGCGGTTGACCTATCTCTGAGCCAGAAACAGAACAGGCCGGAAAAGTGGACATCTATTGACAAGCAGAAAGCCGCCCTGTTGGGAGTTAACACTGCTACCATTGCAAATACTTTGAGAACCTACTTGTATGGTTTCGAGACAAGTGAAAATTTCTGGGAGGGAGAAGATGATTACCCCATAATGGTCCGTCTGAAAGAAGAACAGAGGAATGACCTCGAGATCTTCAACAGGATAAAGATACCCTCTTCAAAGGGCCAGTTTATCAGCCTTTCCACCTTTGCCCAGGTGAAGGATGCACTGGGCCCTCCGGAAATTGAAAGGAAGAATAAACAGCGTTATGTAACAGTGGAAGGAAATATCCATGGAAGTTCTCTGGGTCAGGTCACCCAGGAAGCCAAAAGATTGGTTGATGCAATGGAAATACCATCTGGGATAAGGATCGCCTTTGGCGGGGAGATAAAAGAACAGGCAGATGCTTTCCGCCAGATGGGATATCTTGTTCTTCTCGGAATATTACTTGTTTACATGGTCATGGCAGGACAATACGAAGCATACCTTGACCCCTTTGTGATCATGTTCAGTATCCCCTTTGCTTTGACCGGTGTGGTCCTTGCTTACCTGATAACAGGAATATACCTTTCCCTTCAGGGTATCCTGGGTGTGATCATGCTGATCGGGATCGTGGTGAACAATGCCATTGTGCTTGTTGACTACATAAATCTTCTCCGTGCCAGAGGAGAGAAGATGAGGGAAGCACTGATAAGTGCAGGTGAGAGAAGACTGAGGCCGATATTAATGACCACATTGACCACTTTTTTCGGCATGCTTCCCATGGCTGTCAGTCAGGGTCAGGGTTCGGAGATGTGGAGGCCTCTCGCTGTATCAGTTATGGGAGGGCTGGTGGTTTCCATGGGAGTAACCCTTTTATTGATCCCTGTAGTGTATAGCATTGTGGAGGAACGGGTCAGAAAGATCCCTCGCTTTGCGGAGGCCATGGAGGTGTCTGATAAATGAAGATGCTATGGATAACCTGCAACGAAAGTGTGAGCGAAGAAATAATAGAAATCCTTGACAGGGACGGGGTATCGGGTTATTCAGTTATCCAGGATGTTCTGAACAAGGATAATAAAAGGGGAAGAAGTCACTGGGACAACGCGGTTTTTCCAGGAAAGAACTGGTCTTTCATGATCTTCTGCAGGGATGAGAATGCATGTACCATTGTGGATAAGCTCAGGGAATTTTCAACAAGACCCTATGTACAGAAGGCAGGGATCAAAATATTCATGAATGACGCAGAAGAGATAATCTGAAAGAATATCGAAGGAATTAATCTCTTGTGAGTGCCTGGCAGGAAAGCTTTAAAAAATTCTCCTGTACATGTTGACAAGACCGTTTCTCTCGTTATAATAGACCAGCGGCATGCCGGTGTAGCTCAGTTGGTAGAGCAGCTGACTTGTAATCAGCAGGTCGTCCGTTCGAGTCGGATCGCCGGCTCCAGGTACAAATAAATCGTGGTGGGATGGCCGAGTGGTCAAAGGCAGCAGACTGTAAATCTGCCGACTAGCGTCTACGAAGGTTCGAATCCTTCTCCCACCACCATGCTTCTTAAAACGAGCCGACTTAGCTCAGCAGGTAGAGCACATCCATGGTAAGGATGGGGTCTCCGGTTCGAGTCCGGAAGTCGGCTCCAGTTATTTGCCAAAAGGTCCGGAGTTTCATCACTCCGGATTTTTTTTGCGTGTGTTATACTCGTTGCTCGGTGATTGTGATAAAATTCTCTGAGCGTATTGCCCATGGAGGGTGATCTATACACGTAATAGGGAGGTCAGCAGGAAATGGCAAAGGCGAAATTTGAGAGGTCAAAGCCCCATCTTAATATTGGAACCATAGGTCACATAGACCATGGTAAGACCACACTG
>JAFGMB010000002.1 GCA_016927765.1 Synergistales bacterium | reverse complement strand
TGTCAAGAATTTTATATAATTTTTATAAATTTAATCCCTCATGAACCTGGAAGCATAGGCTCCCATGGCCATGGAATAGACCTTTGTCTGGGGGTTACCGTAACGGCTTGTAATAACAACAGGTTTCCTGGCCCCCATCATAAGGGCCGCTCCGGTAGCCTTCATAATAAAGAGGATGGATTTGCTGAGCATGTTACCGGCATGAATATCCGGCACAAGTAACAGGTCGGCCTTACCGGCAACTTCCGACTCAATGCCTTTTGCTCTTGCACAATCCTCGTAAAGGGCATTATCCAGGGCCAGCGGCCCATCCACCAGGCAACCCCTGATCTGGCCTCTTCTGTTCATCTCAGTCAATGCAGCTGCGTCGAGAGTGCAGGGCATATCGGTATTAACCACTTCTACAGCTGCAAGGATAGCGACCCTGGGAATTTCCACTCCCAGGAAATGAAAGAGAGTAACGGCGTTTTCAATTATCTGCTTTTTGGCATTCAGGTCCGGGTAAAGGTTCATCCCTGCGTCGGATATTCCGAATACTCTTCCCAGGGAAGGCACTTCGTAGAGCATTATGTGGGAAAGAAGCTGTTCAGTCCTCAGGCCCCATTCCTTGTTCAGCACTGCACGGAGAAGGTCTGCTGTCTTTACCATTCCCTTCATCAGGACATCTGCATCTCCCGAAGAAACAGCCTGTACTGATCTTTCAATAGCCCGGGAATAATCCCTTTCCTCAATTCTGTCGAAAGCATTCACGTCCACACCTGTACCATGGGCAGCAGCTTTTATCCTGTCCGGGTCACCTGCAAGGATCGGATTTGCAAGACCAAGATCCTTTGCTTTTCCTGCGGCAATTATTGAGTCCGAAGCATAGGGAAGAGTGATAACGATATCAGCAGGTTTATCCTTTCCGAGATCTTCAAAAAGGAAATTGAGGTTTTTCAGCGACATTTCCAATACCTCCCGTCCTTGTTGATATTTTCGGTATAATCCCTGGCCTCCTCTTCACCTCTTAATACCCGCAATGCTCCTTCAGTGAGGGCCTCCATCTCGAATTCCCCCGGGAAGACCAGGGAAGGAGCTATCCAGCCCACTTTCTTTTCAATAAGTTGAATAAGTTCCCCGTCCTTAGCCATACCGCCGGTGAACACAAGGGCATCCACGTCCCCCTTAAGGGATGTCGCCATGGCGCCGATACACTTGGATATCTGTAATACCATCCCTCTGTAGACAAGGGCAGCTTGCTCGTCTCCGTTATCTATCATTTCCTTGACTTTCCTCAGATCACCTGTGCCGAGATACCCCACAAGACCTCCCTTTCCTGCCAGTTTTTTCTGCATCTCCGCCTCAGAGAACTTTCCCGACCGGATCAGGCAAAGAAGGTCTCCGGCAGGAAGCCCTCCGGACCTCTCGGGAGAATAAGGGCCCAACTCGTTGGCCGTGGGCATGTCTACCATCCTTCCATCCTGGTGAGCACATACAGTAATACCCCCTCCAAGATGGATCACCACTGCCCGGAATTCCTTCCAGTCCATGTCAAGTTTTCCAGCAGCCCTCCTGATCACTGCCTTGACGTTCAGAGTATGGGCTGCAGGACAATGAGGCAGCTCGGGGAGGCCGGTGAAATGGACAATATCCCAGGATTCATCAACAGATACAGGGTCTACGATGAATGAAGGTATCCCTACCTTATCAGCAATAGCCTTGGCGATGCTCGCTCCCAGGTTAGCAGCGTGCTGCCAGGGCCTGCCTTCGAAAAGCCTTGCTATCATGGGTTCATCCACTTTATATGTACCCCCTGGAATGGGATCGGTAAAGCCACCTCTTCCCACTACAGCACTGAGTTCTGCTATATCAGAACCCTTCCTGTTCACTGCTTCCATTACCTGCTGGATCCTGAAATCCAGTTGTTCATTTATATGATCGAAATGGGCAAGATCTTCCACACCGTGGAATACGTTCTCTTTCCATATCTCTTTATCATCTTCGAACCAGGCAACTTTCGTACTGGTTGAACCGGGGTTGATGGACAGGATCTGGAATGTCATCGCTCATACCTCCTCGTTAATAGCCGATCTCAAAGAGAAATTATATCTGACATGGCGCTGAAATGGTGTAATTATTAACCCGGGATCGCATTATTTTCACCATGCCTTTAATGACCCCCATCTGATGGGGGAATAAAACTTCAGGAGAATTTACAGTAAATGATCTTTGTTTCCCTTGTTGATGTTAGAATTTGAGATTAGACGCAGGGGAGGGACCCGACATGATCGGAACAAATATGTTGCTTTCCAGGAAGAATCGTAAAAGAACCAACATCCAGATCACATTGCTGTGCCTGGGGCATTTCATCAACGATCTTCACATTGCTTTCCTGAACACCTTCATTCCGGGGATCGTACAAAGGTTGGGCATATCCCTTGCACAGGCAGGGTTCCTCAACACTCTCTCGGGATTCATCAACGTCATCGCTCAACCTTTTTTCGGATTTTTATCCGACAGGACCAATTACCCGGCGTATATTATGATAGGCCCTGTCCTTGCATGCCTTGGAGCGGCTCTTCTTCCTGTGGCTCCAAATTACTCCCTAGCTCTTCTTTTCGTCACTATCTGGGCAACAGGTGCAGCCATATTTCACCCCCAGGGAACCGGTGCAGTTGGTCACATATGTCAGGAGGGACACCTTTCCTCTGTACTTGCTTTTTTCGGACTTGGAGGGATGCTGGCAGGAGCCCTGAGTCCCCTTTATGCAGTGGCCCTGGTCAAGATAGTGGGGATAAGATGGGTCCCTGTTGCAGCCATGATCCCCGTGCTGATACTGATCATTCTTGTATGGTGGTATATCCCCCAGGTCCAGGAGAAAGAAGCATTCCTTCCGAATACAGGGAGTTTCCTCCATAGTTTCTGGTCTGTTTTCTCAAAGGTCCAGAGGATATTCTTCATATCTTTCCTTAGGGCCATTTCTGAACAGGGCATCAGGTTTTTCCTTCCCCTTGTGGTCGCGGCGAGAGGGGGAAATCTCATGACCATAGGTACCGTTCTTTTCCTTGTTACTATCGGAGCAGCAATTTCCCCTGTCCTTTGTGGGCATGTGGCAGATCTTTTCGGACGGAAAAAAACGCTCCTGGTAATGCTTGTTGTTCTCCCAATCCTTCTTGTCCCGGCAGCCCTCACCGAGGGCAAGCTTTCAATTTTCCTTTACATGATGGGGTATGCAGCACTCACAGCTACAGAACCTTTAACCAACGCCATGGCCCAGGTGAGGGCTCCTGGATCCAGGAGCATGGCCAGCTCAATTGTCATGGGTTTTGCTTTCGGAATGGGAGGTCTTTTTACAACCCTTCTGGGTGCGGTAGCGGATCATTTCGGCCTTACCGTTACAATGCTGTTGGTGGGTACCGCTCCTATCCTGGCAATTCCTGTGGTAATATCCCCCAAATGGGATAACCCTGCCTGAATCACCAGAGACTGAATAATAAGAGGCGGGCTGAAAGCCCGCCTCTTCTCCTCTGTTCTGCTTTAATAACTTTATTTAAGGAAGGATCGTCG
>JAFGMB010000017.1 GCA_016927765.1 Synergistales bacterium | reverse complement strand
TCCTGTAAGAGGGTGGGTAAGCCAGAATTTTGCCATTGGCAGGAACTTTGTATTTCTGAATGCCTCAGGGCAAATAGCCAATCTTGGTAATTACGCCTGGGACAGGAAAAACGGGAACATATACAGGGTATTTGACAGGGAAGACAACCCTTTGAATTTCTGGTTCCTTTATCGGAGATAATTCCGTAGAAGGAAAGGATCTGCTGAGTCAGAAAGCCGCGGTTTACAGCCGCGGCTTTTGTTATTGAATTAGTCTTCCATCTATTACATTAATTTTTTCATGGATGATATAATTTTTTCAACTCCTTATAGACTCTTGTCATATCCAGTCAGGATTGAAGAGATCAAATGGGCAGGATAAGCCTTACTTTCTGCGATTTTTGTAAAAAAGGACATAATAAATGACTGCAAATATCAGGAATTTTTCCGGAGATCTGATAACAGGTTTAAGTATGGCCACCATCCTCATTCCCTTTTCAATGGCTTATTCCGTCAATGCTGGCTTACCAGTGTCCTACGGGCTCTCCGCGGCTGCTATACCACCACTTATGTACCTCTTCTTCGGAACTTCCCCGTATATATCCGTTGGCCCTGTGGCCATGCTGTCCCTGGTCATGTTCCAGGGATGTTATCCTTTTGCCCAGCCCGGAACAGCTGAATATCTTTCACTGGTCCTCATGGTGACTTTAATGGTTGGCCTGGTGCAATTCATCGCAGGTTTTATAAGGGCGGGTTATCTAATGACCTTTCTGTCCCAGGCTGTAATAAATGGTTTTACTTATGCGGCTGCTCTGGTTATCTTTTCAAGCCAGTTCAGACATATCCTTGGTATTGATATCGATCCGGTTGGTTCCATGGCCCAGGTACTCTACAGGGTTGTTTTGAACATTCGGGATCTGAACCTCCTATCCCTCAGCCTGGCTCTGACGTCCATAGCCCTGATCCTGATCCTCGAGAAGAAATACTCACGTTTCCCGGCACCCCTGGTTGTTGTAGTCCTGGGAACAATGCTTACTTACTTCCTGAGGCTGGATACCATGGGAGTGAAAGTGGTGGGTGATATCGGCAGGAGTTTTCCAGCGATCTCCTTCCCCCTCTGGAAAGCCGCCATGATACCTCATCTCCTTCCCCTGACCTTTACTCTCGTAGTGGTGGGATTGATGGAATCAGTGCCCATATCAAGGCATCTGGCCTCCAGGTCCAGGCAGAAGTTCGATATAGACTCAGAATTGAAGGGACTGGGTTTGGCTAACATAGCAGCTTCCTTTTTCAGGGGTTACGTGGTTACAGGGGGATTGGCAAGGACTCTTTTCAACTACAGGTCTGGAGCACGGACAAAAATATCTTCATCCGTCACTTCTCTTCTGGTGGTGCTGACCCTGATGATGTTCAGGCATTTTTTTCATTACATTCCCCAGCCGGTCCTTTCTTCCCTTATAATGTCCTCTGCCATTTCACTCTATATGACAGAAGATATCAGGTATCTCTATCGTGTCGGTAAAAGCGATGGCACTGTTCTCCTGCTGACCTTTGTGACCACCATATTCGTGGGGGTACAATGGGGGCTTGTGATAGGAATATTACTGTCCCTCATATTGCTTCTTCATAAACAGATAAAACCCTGTGCTGAGGAGCTGGGCTATTCAATTCGGGAGGACCAGTTCATGGAGCTTGCCAAATGCGGCGAAGATGGTACTTTCCCCCATGGAGTTGTCCTGAGGGCAAAGGGGCCCCTTCATTTTGCGAATATCCATTACCTTGAAGACCTGATCCATGAAAAGATCGTGGAAAAGCCTTCCCTTGCCTGGATCCTCCTTGATCTTGATGGTGTGGGAGATATGGACGGGGTAGCGGTTATGAAGATGGAAGAACTTATGGACAGGTGCCTTAGTAACAATATCACCCTGCATATGTCAGGATTCCAGCCCGAGGTGAGAAGAAGGCTCAACATGCTCGGATGGCCCGAGAAATACGGACCGTCCCTGCATGGGGATTTGCAGAGTGCCCTTGATAGTATAGATACACCAAAAAAATGCGATCCCCTTATCCGACGTTTTATGTAAGAAGATCCGGGGATCAGACCTTAAGGGAAAATTTGATCATTTCACCATGGTATGGATCAGAACCATTTCTTTTTCTTGAACCACCCTGCCATGACAAGGCCAATTCCTATCATGATCAGCCATATGAAAGGATAAGCCCATTTCCAATCCAGTTCAGGCATGTATCTGAAATTCATCCCGTAAACTCCGGCAATGAAGGTCAGGGGAATGAAGATAGTGGCTATCACGGTCAGGATCCTCATGACCTCGTTCATCTTGTTGCTCACTGATGAAAGGTAGAGGTCAAGCATACCTGCCACCATTTCCCTGTAGGTCTCAACCGAGTCGATGACCTGGATGATGTGATCATAGAGGTCATTCAGGTATGTAAGGGTTTCTTCTTTTACCAGTATTGAACTTCCATGTCTGAGCTTTGTCACGGCTTCCCTGAGGGGCCATACGGCATGACGTACTTCCAGAAGTTGGCGTTTAAGCCTGTAGATCTCGTTCACTACGGTTTGTTGAGGATCTGTAAGGAGAGAATCTTCCAGCTTCTCCATTTTGTCGCTTAAATGTTCCAGGATATTGAAATATTTGTCCACTACTGAATCCATGAGGGAATACATGAGGAAATCGGGGCCTGATCTGCGAATGCGGCCCAGGGAAGATTTGATCCTCTCCCTGATGGGTTCGAACACATCACCAGGCCTTTCCTGGAAGGATATTAGAAGATTCTCCTCCAGCACCATGCTTACCTGTTCGTTGATGATCTCTTCTTTTTCCTCGTCGTAATCAAGCATCTTCAGAACGCAGTAAAGAAGGTTATCGAATTCCTCTATCTTGGGTCTCTGGTGGGTATTGAGAGTGTCTTCAAGGATCAGGGGATGGATACCGAAAAGTTTTCCGGCAGTTTCCAGCACATTGATATCATGGAGTCCGTCTATGTTAACCCATGAAACAGAGGGGGTCTTCAAGAAGGGAACAGCCGCATCCAGGGAATCTATCTTCTTTATTTCAAGGTTCTCCCTGTCAAAATCTATCAGGGTAAGGTGGACATGTTCCGACCGTCTTTCGCCTACATGGACAAGAGCACCTGGCGGAAGGCCGAATTTCATAGGATGTTTTCTGCTGAATTTCATTCCTGACCCCTCCTGAAAAAGACATCTTACTTTCTCCTGTTATAATATTACACTGTGAGATAAAAGTATGCTAACCTGTTTACATTGGTCAAGGTAGATAGAATATATCTTCATGGGACATAAAATTCAGATCAGGGAGGTATGAAGATGCCGGGAACAGGAAAGGTACTTGTAGCCATAGGTGTGAGCGACCTGTCTGAAGAGCTGGTCAGATTCAGCCACAGGATCGCCCATGAAATGAACCTGGTGCTTGATTTTATCCATGTTTTTGAGCCCATCAAGCCTGGTTTCAGGGGATTCAGGCAATGGATACCTGATGATGTTTTTGAAGATGCAAAAAAATCCTACCGCTTCAAGGTAAAGAAATGGCTTGAAAAGGCGGAGGAAAAATATCCGGGGGCACCTCCCCACGAACATCAGATCTTTGTAGTGGAGGGAAACCCCGCTGAACAGGTGATAAAAAAAGCAAAAGAAGGGCAATACAGGCTGATCATTGCAGGCAACAGGGATGAAAGCGCTCTAAAGGAATTGATGATCGGGAGTACCACCACCAACATTTCCAGGTATGCCCATTGTTCTGTACTCATCTATCGATCAGGGGAACAGTCCATTTGACAAAATACCCCATTCCCTGGGAAAGCTGCAGCTTAATGAACCGAGGCCATCTTTTTCAACCCAGGGTCGTTATGTACATGAATCGGTAGAATTACATATTTTTCCTATATCCTCTTTTTGTTATTCCCTTTTGTGTTAGACTTTTCAAGTCAACGAAAAATAATTTCCCTAACGGGTTCAGGAGGATAATGAATG
>JAFGMB010000001.1 GCA_016927765.1 Synergistales bacterium | reverse complement strand
AATAAATTATACTATTCAGCCGCCCATGGTCAACATTCCCCAAAGATAGTGTTGAATAAGCTGAATGACCGTACCGGTTTGGAATGGAGGAAGGAGAGACCTGTCCATGGATGCGATATTCACCAGGAGGAGTATCAGGAAGTATGAAACAAGGGACCTGGATGAAGACACCATAAGGAAACTTCTCAAGGCGGGAATGTCAGCCCCATCCGCGGTCAACGAGAGGCCCTGGCATTTCGTTGTGATCCGCCAGACAGAAGTGAAGGACCTGATCCCGGATATTCACCCTCACGCCCTCATGGTGAGGGAAGCTCCTCTTGTCATTGCTGTTTGTGCGGACCTGGACCTGGAAATATCCCAGGGCTACTGGGTCCAGGATTGTGCGGCTGCGACCGAGAATATCCTGCTTGAAGCTCACTCGCTCGGACTTGGTGCCGTATGGCTGGGAGTCCATCCTCGAGAGGACAGGGTAAGGGGACTTGGAAAACTTCTTGAACTTCCTGCCACAGTGAGGGTTTTTTCTCTGATCCCGGTGGGTTACCCGGCAGAGGATAAGGAAGTTCATGATCGCTATGAGGAAAGCCGCGTCCACTGGAAGGACAAGTGGTAAGTGCATTACCGAAAGGAGGTAACAGGTATGAGCAAGATCACCATGGGGGACCAGGTATTCGTATACCCTATGCCGGTGGTACTCCTTGGAACCATGTTGGACAAAAGGCCCAATTTCATGACCGTGGGTTGGATCAGCCGGGTCAATTACAAGCCTCCCCTTCTGGGTGTGGGTATAGGTAAAAGCCACGCCTCCTGTGATGGAATACTGGAAAAGGGTTATTTCAGCATCAATTACCCCAATGAAGATATGATAGGTCCAACGGATTACTGTGGGATCTTTTCCGGAAGAGATGTGGACAAATCAGGTATATTCAGGCTTTTTTTCGGAGAAACAGGGGCTCCCATGGTATATGAAAGTTCTCTTTCCGTAGAGTGTAACCTGGAAAGGACCATCGACCTTGGATCAAATTACCTTTTCCTGGGATCCGTAGTCCAATCCTATACTGAAGGGATCTACCTTACCGAGGGAAAGCTGGATATAAGGAAGATGCTTCCACTGCTTCTTACCATGCCTGATAATTCCTACTGGTCTGTGGGCGAAAAGCTTGGTGATGCATGGAAGATCGGTACGGGGTATTCAAAGGAGGAAAAACAATGAAGGTAATCGGCATCAATGGAAGTCCGAGAAAGAATGGCAATACCGCATCCATGATTAGAACGGTTCTGGCCGAAATGGAAAAGGAAGGGTTCATTACAGAATTTTTCCAGCTCGGAGGGAATCTTGTCCATGGTTGTACAGCCTGTCGGGCCTGCTTCGATATGAAAAATGGCAGATGCGTGATAGAAGATGATCCGATCAACTCCTTAATTGAAAAAATGGTGGAAGCTGACGCCATATTACTGGGTTCTCCCACGTACTTTTCCAACCTGACTCCTGAGTTGAAAGCCCTTATCGACAGGGCAGGTTACGTGGCCAGGGCCAATGGGGAACTTTTCAGGCGCAAGGTTGGTGCAGCAGTGGTAGCGGTAAGAAGGGCAGGTGGTATGCACGTTTTCAACTCCATTAATCATTTCTTCTTCATCAGCAATATGATAGTTCCCGGGTCAAGTTACTGGAATCTTTCAGTGTCCAGGGACCTTGGGGATTTTGAAAAAGATGAAGAAGGGATGCAGACAATGAAGGACCTGGCTGATAATATGGCCTGGCTGTTAAAGAAGATCCACTCATGAATTCCGGCTTTGGGGAATAATATAAGTTAATACAGGGAGGGGTTTCTTTGTTCAGGAACAAGCTCAAGACAATGCTTAAGGAAGGCAAAACAGCCTTCGGTACCTTCAATCTTATCAATGCTCCTGAAGTTCTGGAGATCATGGGATTGGCCGGTTTTGATTTTGTTGTCATAGACTCGGAGCACGGTCCGGCCATGCCTCATTATGGTCAGGAATTGATCCGTGCAGCAGAACTGAGGGGTATGACCCCCGTGGTAAGGGTTACTGAAAACTCCAGGACCACCATCCTTCGTTTCCTCGATGTGGGAGCCCAGGGGATACAGGTGCCCCAGGTCAATAGCACCGAGGAAGCTCTGAATGTTGTCAGGAGCTCCAAGTATTTCCCCCTGGGTAACAGGGGGGTGGCCCTGCCCAGGTCTGCAGATTATGGAGCAATGGAACCCCTGGAATATTTCAGGAAGGCTAACGACGAAACCCTTCTCATAGCACAGTGTGAAAGCCTGGAGGGACTTGAAAGGCTAGAGGAGATCGCAGCTGTGCCTGAGATTGACGTGATCTTTCTTGGTCCTTTTGACATGTCCCAGTCCATGGGGATCCCTGGTCAGGTGACCCACCCAAGGGTAGAAGAGGCTGCCAGCAGGATAGTCAATATCTGCCGGGCCAATGGAAAGGCGGCAGGGATCTTTGTCCTGGATGGGGAAAGTGCGAGGAAGAGGGCAGATCAGGGATTCCAGTATATAACCATAAATATGGGATCATCCCTTTTATACAGGGTATGCCGGAGGGAACTTGAACTGGCTGGCAGGTAATGAAAGTGCTGGAGACATGGTAATGTAAGGTTCACTGATCCGCTCTTTAAAGGTACAGGTGGAGATGATGTGAGGGGGAATTCCCACCGGTCAGGAGATGTTCGGACAGTGTTCAAAGATTGTCAGGCGTACAGACCGGCCTTTTGAGGGCCGGTCTGTACTTTTTCCCGGTATAATGAAATCAAACAGTAGGGGAGATGAGACCATGAACAGGAAGAGAATAGCCATTCATGAAGCAGGCCACCTGGTCATGGCCCTTATCCTCGACCTGGAGGTCCTGGGATGTGATATCTCAAGAAAAAAAGCCAGGTATCCAGGAGAGCTTGGCAAGTGCATGGTCTTCGACCCTGATCCGGTGGGGATCAGGAAATTCCTCCTTTCCATGGGGGGAATAATGGCGGAAAACCATTTCTTCTCAGATGACAAGGGGGGCTTGAAAGATCGTAAGGATGCTTTCGAGCTTCTCAGAAGATATCTGAACCATTACAATCGTATGCCCCAGTATGATTCACTCAAGCCGGTACTTGAAGAGGCTTCGAGGGTTTTTCATTCTTCTCCAGCCCTGGAAATGGTAGACAATGCATCCCGGCTTCTGATAAAAGAAGTAAGCATCGGACCGGCAGAAATAGAACCTTTGAGGAAACGGACAAGGGACTCCATTGATAAAAGCAGACTTCTGGAAATGATAGATGCCCTGACTGAACCTGAAACACCCCTGGACTGGAAAGCGGTTGGCCTGGAATTACTTGACAAGGGGCGGACATTGCTTAAGAAGATCCGTGAGATGTGATTTCCTGACAGAACTCTTTTCCCTGTATGGTAAGTTCGGGGCCTCCCTTTGAGAGGCCCCGTGTTTTCACGACAGATCAGTAAGGTATCACCTTATCCTGTACACAGTATCTATAAGGGTGCCGTCCCTGTATTCCACAAGGGCCACCGGATGGTCATGATCGAACTCCACGGGATCGGGGATCCCCGTCACTTTTTCGGTTTCCCTTTTCAGGCCTTCAATATCCCTGAGAGGCAACCCCGCCTTACGGCCAAGGAGAAGTAGATCTTCCCTCCGTGGATTTATGGCGATACCTCTCTCTGTGACTATGGCATCCACTGTTTCTCCAGGGGTTACCACTGTCTGAACCCTGTCGACTATTGAAGGGACGCCTTCCCTGTAAGAAGGGAGCACTATTATACAGAGACTTGAGCCAAAAGCCGTATCCGAATGGCCTCCTGAAGCGCCCCTGAGGATCCCATCGTGCCCGGTGAGGACATTCACGTTGAAGTCCAGGTCCACATCAAGAGCAGACAGGACTACCACGTCAAGATTGTTCACGATGCAGCCCTTGTTGAAGGGATTGGCATACCAGGACACATCCATTTCAATGTGACTCGGGTTCTTGAGAAGAGAATCAGTGACCGAGGCATCGAATCCCTGCGTATCGAAAAGGGCTTCAAAAAGTCCTTCCTCCAGCATGGAGGTCATGAACCCACCGATGCCCCCCACGCAGAATCCTCCACGGATACCTTTTTCTCTCATGTATTCGCGAACATCTGACGCAACAGCTATACTGATCGCCCCTACACCAACCTGGAAAGAACACCCAGGTGCGAGGAGCTCGGAAGCTTTTATCAGGTCAAAGGCATTCTGTGCGATCCGAAGCTGTAGGGGGTCCTTTGTAAGTCTTGCTGCCCCTGTGGCGATCTTTGAGGGATCCCCGAGGGAGTTAACTCTGACCACGTGGTCTACGTAGACCTGGGGGATGGAGATAAAAGGATGAAGAGGGTATTGTACAAGGTTGTCCGTTACTGCTATAACATACCTGGCATGCCTGGCATCGTGAATGGCATAACCCAGAGAACCGCAGGCGGATTTTCCTGTAAGGCCATTCAGATTGCCCATCTGATCGCAGGTCGGGGCCGCAAGAAAAGCTACATCAATAGCGATGGATCCTTCCTCGATAGCCCGTGCCCTACCCCCATGGCTCCTTATTATGGCAGGTATCTCAAGTTCGCCGGATGAAATGGCCTTTCCCACTTCTCCCCTTACACCTGAAGTGGAAACCCTTCTTACCGTGCCTCTGCGTATATAGTCTGCAACACAATCATGAGCGTCCGTGAGGGAACTGGGAGCCAGTGTAAGATCCATTATGCCCATTTCCTCTATGGTATCCATGACCAGTTTCAGGACAGCATCGCCATTCCTGAGGTGATGATGGAAAGAAATGGTCATTCCGTCGGATAGGCCGGTGTTTTCTATGGCTTCCCTGAGTGATGGTACTACCTTGTCCCTTGAAGCTGGATTTACCCTTGAGCAAATCTGGGCAGTGGTTGCCTGGTATTGCCCATCCAGCCTCGAAGCAGGTCCGTTATAAGGGGAGAATTTCCCCCAGCCCGGGACCGATACAGGTACTTTCCTGCCGATGGAATTGGTGGTCATCTTCATTTCAGATCAGCTCCCTCTACATCCATGCCGGAGATCCTGGCAAGTTCAACAACCCTGTGAGCCTGGGTCACCACAGGACCGTCCACCATTCTACCGTCAACCGTATAGACCCCGATACCTTTACTTTCCGCTTCTCTTGCGGCTCTCACTACTCTTATGGCTTTTCTCAGGTCCTTTTCATCCGGTCTGTAGGCCTGGTGGATGACGGGTACCTGGGAGGGGTGAATGGCGGCCTTCCCTGTGAATCCAAGGCCGGCGACCATGATGGATTCCTGCAGCAGCCCTTCCAGGTCGCTGATATCTATATAAACAGTGTCAAAAGCCATGATCCCTGCGGCCTTCGCCGCCATTACAACTGCACTTCTGGCGTAAAGTATCTCTGTCCCTTCCTTTGTCCTTCTGATCCCCATATCAGCGGCAAGATCCTGTCCTCCAAGTGTAAGTGCCCTGACCCGTGGGGAAGCGGTGGCGATACTGAAGGCGTTTACTATTCCCTTCGCAGTTTCGAGCATGGCATGGAGGGAGATGGTGCCTTCCAGGATCCCATTTTCACGCTCAAGGAGGGTTATCAGTTCATCAGCGTGTTTCACATCCTCCATACCCTGGGTCTTGGGCAGTCTTATGGCGTCGGGTTTTGAGGGCACGATCTTTTCAAGGTCTTTCTCAAAGAATTCCGTATCAGCCCCGTTGATCCTTACAGTCATATAGACATCGCTGAAATCGAGGGATCTGAGTGCATGGCTTACCAGGTTCCTGGCAGCATCCTTTTCCGAAAGGGCTATGGCGTCTTCCATATCAAGAAGGATGCTGTCCGCCCCGTAAAAGGAGCATTGCTGGATCATTCCGGGGTTATTGCCCGGAATATATAACATGGAGCGCATAGGATTAGACAAGGAGATCACCCCTTCTGGTCTTTGTGGATATTGAATACTTTTTTACTCATATTGACAAGGAGTATTAAATACTTCACAATAGGTTTTACATCCTGAATCCTGTATCCAGGATACATATATTAAGAGAATCTTCGCTGAAATTCAAAATTATGTCAAGTTCATTCTTTTCTCAAGAAGGGAAAGTGAAGACAACTTGGAAAACATTTTTCAGAACGTATCTCTTGAAATTCCCAAGCCGGTAAGGGAAGAAGTTACCATCACCATACGACGGGCTATCCTCCGGGGCGAGTTCAAGGCTGGAGATCGCCTTGTCGAGACCGAGATAGCCAAGGCCCTGGGAGTAAGCCGCACCCCTGTACGTGAAGCCTTGAGAATGCTTGAGAATGAGGGGCTTGTGCGCCGGGTTCCCCGAGGAGGAGGTGTGGAGGTGGTGGGTTTCTCCAACGAGGACATCATTGAACTCTACACTATCAGGGAGACCCTGGAAGTACTGGCAGCCGAGTATGCCATCCGCAATATTTCCGAAAAAGAGCTCAAAGAACTGGAAAGCCTGGTCGAGAGTTCCGAGTT
>JAFGMB010000144.1 GCA_016927765.1 Synergistales bacterium | reverse complement strand
CACCTCCTCCTTTGAGGAATTATTCCTGGACGAGGAAAGAATACCCCACCCGGGGGTGCAGCGTTCTCATATCATCAATTGTGTAGGCCTGACACCTATAAGGTTTTTTATAAGGTCTTTGACACCTATAAGGTCTTAACCTATATGGTTCCTGACACCTATAAGGTCACACCTGGACTTGCTTAGATAACCCCTATCCTAAGGTTCAGGAACCATTTTTCGTAATCCTTCGGCTTAAGAAGGTCAAATGTGTAATGCTGTTTCAGGTCAGCCTGAAACTCCTCTGTTACATCAACCGGGTTCACTTCTGCCAATCGTTTGTTCAGTGACTCAAAATGGGCTTTTGCGAACTCTTCTTTGGCTGCTGTTGCTTCATCCTCATCGTCATCGTATTTTATTTCCACTACCCTGATTAGACTTTGTTTACCGTTCTCCTGCAACTCGATCAGGGATCTCAGAGAACCAGAAATGCCTTTTCTCTTAAGATGCGAAATATATTGATCAAGGTCGATCTTGATAAAGAAGTCAGGGTTAAAGCCACGGCGAACTCTATCTTTCCCCTTTTTCCAGTATTCATAACCGATCGAATAAAACCCCTTGTCCGGCGATTTAATCCAGGTATCGAGGTACTCTGCATGTTCCAACAATCTGAAAACAAATATTTTTTCGGGGCTGTGAGAAACCAGAACCGTGCTTTGAGGGGTTTTAAAAATTGATACATTGACAATATACGGCGGTCGATCATCGCCGGGCACAATGGGCCTGACAAATTCACCATATTCTTCTAATAGCCCTGTTGAATCGGTAAAGTCGAATTGCATCCCTTTCTGGAGGGGATTAGTATTAGAACGCCTAAGACGTCCCCTGATCTCACTGATGTAGTCTACGAGGGCCTTCGTCCTTTCGTCTGTTTCTTCTTCATATCTTTCGCTCAGGAAAGCAGTCCCGTCGCGCTCCAGTTCTCCGACACGCAGGGAGGAACGTTCCATTAAGGATGTGGACGCAGTTATCAAATTGCCTTGAACATTATCAAATAGTCTCTTTTTAGTTCCGGCTGGCAAAAATTGGTTGAAAAATAGGTTTATCTGTTTCGCGTTATTCTCAGTTAATCCATTGGAAGGAATGCCGGCTCTTTCCATGGATAACAGAATAGTGCTTCTTATCTCATCCTCTGTCGGGCACCTGAATTCCTCGCCACTTCCAAAGTCGAACCTGATGCCCTCATATTCCCTGGATTTGAAACGGCGGAAGATAGCGTCAACAACGCTGTCCGCGGAAACCGTTTTTCTTTTTAACACATATTTATCCGTGCTCTTTGACCTTTCTATTAAAACCTTTTCCTCTGTAGAGGATTTCTCAAGGGTCAGATCCTTTATCAGGGGCCGCTCTTTCTTTTCCCGAGCAACATCCTCAAGTCGGGCACTCGGGAGATAATTGAGATTGAAGAGGTTAAAATGATGATTCCCTCGCCATTCCTCCTTATCCAGTTTCTCAAGAGGAATGCTTGATATATATCTATCCGAATGAGTTACCGCATCCATGAGTTCACGAATATGCTCCGCAAATTTCTCATGGTTGGTCACAGTCAGCCATGGATAATTTGAAATGACATCCATATGGGATATCTTTCTGGGTATCCGGAGCCCTCTTCCGAGGACCTGGGAAATAAGGAGCTTGGAGTTAAAGACTCTTTCTTCCACGGGTACTATCTGGAAGACGTTATCGACATCCCACCCCTCGAGCAGCTTGCCCACGGAAAAGATGAACTCTACTTTCCCTCCCGGTTTTTCCGGGTCGATCTCTTCGATGTTATCCAGTTCATTCTTGTATTCTGATTCCGAGATATTGCTGACAACACAAATAACCTTCCCCCGGACCACCTGTTCTGTTTCGGAAAGCGGGCCCGTTGCACCGTTATGTTTCCGCTCCCAGTCCGCAAGGAACCGCACGAACTCTTCGTATCTTTTTTTCGCATTTGCCTGTGTAGGGCAATAGAAAACCGTAACGGGCTTTACACGCCGTTCCCCTTTATCGTTCAGGTAGGCATACCTCTCCGAGTTTTCCAGATGCTTGAGGTAAACGACTTCAAAGCGTTTTTCTGTCGTCCACTGCATTTCGCTTTCGCTATCTTCTATTTCAGTGGAAAGTATCGGGTTGATATCCTTGATGTACTTTTCGTTGACGGCTGACCTTATGTTGTAGTCAAAGATCACGTCAGCAAAATAATCGTCCCTGTTGTACGGGGTACCGGTAAATCCTATATGCCTGGTTATCTGGCTGTGTTTTTTCAGGAACTGCATCCAGAGGCGTTCAGTTTTTTCATCAGAAACCTTCCCTTTAAGGGGATTTTCCTCCTTGTCGATCTCAAGGGATTTTTTTTGAACGTTGAAATTCAAATGGGAATAGGCGTGGTGGATCTCATCCCCAAGAACCAGAACTTCATCCACATCCTTGAAAAAGGTATCGTTGATGCCGCCGTCCGTATATATCGCGTTGATATTCTCGATAGTTATACTGCCATCCTCACTGGAATCGTTGTCGGACAGGAGCGAAACAGCCTTCCCCCGGTATTCCTGTGGCAGCCTGTCATTCCATTCCTTCTTGTTGATGAATTCCTGGAACTTGTCCCGCAAACCTTCCTCGATGATCGTGGAGGATGGGCCAAGGACGAGAACCCTCTTTGTAAGACCCATGACAATGGAAAGATAGGCTATTGCAAATATGACGAAAGACTTGCCCGTTCCCGTGGCCATGTGGATTACCCCAGAGAGGCGATCCGAAAGCGGAAGGTGGCCCAGCATGATCTCCTCGTTGCCGAAACGCTCGCGGATGTTGTCTTTCTTGTTGAAGTTTTCTCTTGCAAGCTCAGCGACGTCTTCGTAGCCGCCACCCCACAGGTATATCATGGTCTGCCTTATAGCCTGGAACTGGTACTCTCTGGAGCCAGTGATGGCACGGACGTAATCCTCAACATCTGCAAACCGGAATTTGGAGTAATTGCACTTCCGGACATTGATATCCAGAGTGTGTTCCGAGAGGTTGAGCCTCTGTACCTGGATGATCCTTTTAGCCTTGTTTGCCATGATCATCACACCCTTTGAGGTTTTGACTCGTTCCCGTGCCTGTCGATGGCAATAATCCCGATGCTGGAGGTAAGCCCATCAACGGCAAAGGTCCCGTCCCCGGATATATCGTTGGCGAAAACAGTGGCGTCCATATCGAAGGGTTTGCCCGGTTCGTAATCGAGGTCGATCAATATCATCGCAAGCCCGGACAGTCCCTTGTAGCGATCGCCCTGGCCGTCAAGGATCCTGCTGTTGAAAGAGGAAACCCTTAGACCCTTGCCAGCTCTTTCAACGGTTATCTCCACATCCTCGTTGAAATAGAATGCGGTCGAGGTGATGAGTTCGTTGACTTGCGACTGGGACCCCGGCTGCTCCTGAAGGACAAGGTTGCGGGAGACATCCTCCAGAACCTTGTAGGGAAAGGTGAGGATATTGAAATTTACCTCTTTGCCGCCTGGATTCTGGATGGTAGTATCCCCGACATTGCTGCATGTCTCAGGAGCAATGATATAGTAGTTGCCCCTCAGCGAACCCCCTGCCTGCTGAACGATACCCCGCAGGTAATCCTCATCGACCCTGACGTTCTTCAGATATTCATCGTCCCAGACCGGGTAGACTTCAACGGGGTCACCGTCCTTGGTGGCATGGATATTAGCAAGCCGGAATTTCTGAATCCTGTCCTCATCCCTTGAAAGCTGGAAAAGACCCAGAACAAAATCGGTATAGGTTTCCCTGTTTTTCCTCAGATCCATGACATGGGAAAAATCATAGGCTCCTGCGGATACAACGCAGAAGGGTTTGGGAGGTTTGCCGTAAGGCGATCCCTTTTTCACAACGGTCTTCCCGTACTGGTCTTCTTCATCCTGAAGGGCTTTGGATTCGCCGATCCGGAGCATACGTTTCTGCATAGTGTAAATCGCGTGCTTGCCGAAATCGCAGGCGATCCATCTACGGCCAAGTTTTTCCGCAACGGCAGCAGTTGTGCCGGAACCGGCAAAACAATCCATTACCAGATCGCCAGGGTTTGAGGAAGCCAAAACTACTCTTTCAAGCAGGGCTTCGGGCTTTTGTGTGGGGTATCCAAGATACTCACTAGAAACGATACCCATTCCTGGAATATCGTCCCAGATATTGTCAGCCACTGTTTCCTCTTTAACCTTATTACCAACTTTTTCCCTATAATACTTAATGCCGATAGAACCCTTGGTTGTTTTCAAAACTCCATTCTGAAAAATTACCTCTCCGCCTTTTGTAACGTACAGTCTGCCTTCGTTATATAGTTTGATGAGACTTTGATTTGAATATGTTCCCGGATCTGATGTTCGAAAATATCCTTGAGCATCCTTCATATACTTTGCATCAGCTTCTTCTAAAGAAATATAAGTAATCTTCTTTATTGCATTCCAGATTGCATTTTCAGTCCTAGAATACAGGGTTAGAAAATCTGCACTATTAGGCATGTATCTGGCCTCAACTTTTCTCCCCCTGACAATTTGCCTTCTCCAAGTCACTTCGTTTCTAAAACAGTTCCTCCCAAAAACTTCATCCATAACAATTTTTACATAGTGGGT
This sequence comes from Synergistales bacterium, assembly GCA_016927765.1. Lineage (GTDB taxonomy): Bacteria > Synergistota > Synergistia > Synergistales > JAFGMB01 > JAFGMB01. The sequence continues at coordinate 178 of JAFGMB010000144.1, read as the reverse complement.
CATTCTTAAGTCAAGATGGACATAGATACTTCCGTCATCCGCGAGTAGTTCTCGGAGATAGATCAATCTTTCCCTTAAAGCCTCAATAAATTCAGCCGTTGCCACCTTATCGCTGTAGCTTCTCTCCCCGTTGCTCCCCCCGAAATCGCTTTTGGTCGCAAACGGCGGATCAATATAT
>JAFGMB010000143.1 GCA_016927765.1 Synergistales bacterium | reverse complement strand
GAAGGTAAATAATGATCGACTTGTCAAAATATCGGATCACCCCGGGAGGAACATCTGTTTTGGTTGGATTTGCCCTTAAGGTTTATGGTTGCCAGATGAATGTGTATGATTCAGACAAGATAAGGACCGCCCTTGTCAGGAAGGGCTGGAAAGAAGTGCCTGAAGAAGATGCCAGGGTAGTGATTTTCAATGGCTGTAGTATAAGGGATAAAGCCGAACACAAGGTATGGAGTGAACTGGGACGTTATTCCGGGAGATGGAAAAAAGAAGGACTTCCCCTGGTAGCAGTAGTAGGGTGCATCGCCCAGAATATAGGAACGGATATGCTTTCACGCTTCCCCTGGGTACGCATGATAGCAGGTCCAAGGCATATCGGGGCTATCCCGGGTGCCCTTGAGGATCTTCTTGAAAGTAAGGGGAGGATTCTTCTCCTTGACGATGATGACAGGGCTTTTTACGATCTCCCTACCCCTCCCGCAGAAAGGCTTAATCCCTGGAAAGCCTATGTGACAATTGCCCATGGGTGTGACAACTACTGTACTTACTGTATCGTTCCCTTCGTCAGAGGCAGATTCATGTCAAGAGACCCGGGGGAGATCCTTGTAGAGGTGGAGGAGCTTGTCAATGAGGGAGTCAGGGAAATAACCCTTCTCGGGCAGAACGTGAACAGTTACGGCACGGATTTCACCGACGGATACAGGTTTTCCCATCTACTCAAAGACGTTGCAGCTGTCCGTGGTCTTGACCTTTTGAGATTCGCCACTTCCCATCCGAAAGATTTCACGCCCGATGTAGTCGATGCTATTGCTGGAAGCGACGTGATCTGCCCCGGGATTAACCTTCCTATTCAGTCCGGCAGTGACAGGATCCTCAGAAAAATGAACAGGAAATATGATCTTGCCATCTACACCGCAATAGTTGAACTGATCAGGGAAAAGCTACCGGAGGTGGGCCTTACGAGCGATCTGATAGTGGGGTTTCCAGGAGAGACCGAGGAGGATTTTCAGGATTCCCTGAGAGCCCTGGAAAAATTCCGCTTCGATCTTGTCCATACTGCCGCATATTCCCCCCGGAGCGGAACGGCAGCAGCCACCATGGGTGAGCAGGTGGGTGAAGAAGAGAAGAAGAGGCGGCTGAACGTGGTGAATGAATTACAGTCCCGCATATCCTACAATATAAACCTCTCTCTGCTGGGAAGGGAATATTCCATCCTTGTCGACGGGGAGGCGCCGAAGGGAGAAGGTCTTCTCCAGGGAAGGACTCCAACTGACAAGGTCGTTATTTTCCCGGGAGATAAAGAAATGCTTGGAAGGTTCATCAGGGTCTCCATCAGTGAGGCTGAACACTGGTGCCTTCATGGACGATACATGGATACTCTTTCCTGAGGCATTATTTTCCATGGTTATACAAGATCTTTTACTTATAAGGAGAAAGCCATGATCAGGGATCTTCTGAAACAGCGGAAAGGCCTGTTCCTTCTCGCCGGTGGGATTATCTGTCTATGTGCTGCGTGGCTCATAATATGGTCTTTTTCGGGGATCTTCCCTGACGAAGAGCCATCTACAGTCGCCGGGCCAATGCCTCCCGCCAGGGAAAGGACAAAAGAACCAGAGGTGTCCGTGAAAAGTGAAGTCACCCCCTCCGAAGAGGCACCCTGGGTAGTATATATCACGGGAGCGGTGGCTAATCCCGGAGTATACGAGATACCTGCCGGTTCAAGGTTATTCCATCTTGTCGAAAAGGCCGGGGGATTATCTCAGAGAGCTGATACACTGAGGATCAATCTGGCCCGCAGACTGGAAGATGGTGTGCATGTGCATGTTCCTGCCATAGGTGACAGGGAACAGGAGCTTCCCCAGGATACCAGTCTTCTCCCCAATGATCAGGGTAAGACAATTCCGGGTCCCTCCGGTCTCATCCAAGCCAGGGGAAGTGGTTTTCCTTCAGGCCCCGAGAGCTCTCTGGTAGATATAAACAGGGCTGACCTTGATTCCCTCCAGACCCTCCCGGGGATAGGTCCCAAAACGGCCATGTCCATCATAAGTTACAGGGAAGAACATGGGTATTTCTCCAGCCCCGAAGAACTGATCAAAGTAAAGGGCATAGGGGATAAAAAACTCGAGAAACTGAAGACCTGTATTTCCTGCGGTCCATGAGCACACCCCTTGAAAGATATCCGGCCCTTGCTATATTCTCGGGCTGGATAGTATCCCTTTCCCTTTATGGTACAGCGATAAGCCCCTTGATGGCATCCATGATATCCCTCCTGGTAACCCTGGGATTTACCCTTGTCCTGACGCGCAGTACACCGGAAGGTTTCTGGGCAGTACTGATCCTGGCATGTCTCCTTTCATTTGCGGGAGTATTCTGGCTCCATGGGAGACTTCAGGGGTTATCAGGGGCCTCCGGGGTCGGGGAAGCTGATCTGAAAGGCCGTGTACTGTCAGTGAGGGCGTGGGGCCGATACAGGGCTGCGGTCCTGGGATCCTCGGGGGAAAGGTACCTCATGTTCATAAAAGGTAAAGATACATTCAGTGAAGGTGATCAACTTTCCGTGGAAGGGTATACTTTCCCTCTCAGGGACAGGAACAATGACAGCTTCAATGAAGAGATCTACTGGAAGGGCAGGGGAGTCTACAGAGAACTGGTACCTCGGAGGATCACCCTCCTTGAAGAAAGATCCTTAATGGATATCCATACCTGGAGGACCGCTTTAAGAAGGAGGATAGACCTTCATTTGCCGGAATACCTTCGGGGATATGCCCTGGCTTCCTGGATGGGTGTTAAAGATCCGGAACTCAAGACTGACCACGGTCGATGGGGTACTTCTCATCTCCTTGCTGTTTCGGGTTTTCATGTGGGCATACTCGCGGGGATGCTATGGCTCATCTTCCCCAGGGGGCGTGTCAGCACCATCTTCATATCGCTGCTCCTCTGGCTTTATGTCGCCTTTGCAGGTTTTTCGCCAAGTGCAGTGAGAGCCGCCCTTATGCTTCAGATGATACTTCTCGGAGAGCTGTTCTACAAACCTCTTAACAGCATCAATTCCGTCTCCGTGGCATGTCTGGTAATGCTTGTGATGAATCCATGGATCTTCTGGGATCTAGGGTGGAGGCTTTCCGTCACAGCGGCCATGACAATAGCGGCATTTTCCGGTATGAGGCTGTCTCCCAGGTGGGCTCTGATCCTGAGCCCCCTTATATGGATTACCACTTCGCCCCTGGTGACCGCTGCTTTCGACAGTGTTCCAATGGCTGGCCTTCTTATCAATCTTTTCGCCATTCCTGTCTTTGCTTTCCTTTTCCCCCTGTTCGCCCTTTTATCCTTAATGTACCTTATCGATTTTCCACTGGTGGCAATATCAGAGATACCAGTTAAAAGCATGCTTGTTACCTGGGAGACTGTCTGCAACACTATATGCAGGATCATTCCATGGCACCTGAGTTGGCATCCGATGCTTGTTATATTGTCCGTGACCGCATTGACCGCCATGATACTGAAGAGCGGAGGGGGCAGCTGGAGGAGAGGATTGCTGGTAATGGTGGCGGTCAATATGACTGTCTCTTTTATTTCTTTTTCAGTTGTGGTGTAATATTGTTTTGTTCAGGAAAATAATCTTCAACCGGGGGAGGCATTATCGTTTTGCTTCTTGTGCTTGATGTTGGCAATACCAATACGGTGATAGGCATCTACGAAGAGGAGAAGCTCCTCAAACACTGGCGCCTGATGTCCGTGATCAGGACTGCGGATGAGATAGGCATCTACCTTCTCAATCTCCTGTCGGTGTCTTCCATATCCCCTGACCGGATCAGGGGAGCCATAATATCAAGCGTGGTCCCCCCCCTGGATTCCCCTCTGAGGGAGGGAATACGCTCGTATCTGGGAATAGATTGTCTTAAAGTATCCAGTGAAATGGACCTGGGTTTGGAACTCAGGTATGCTTCTCCTCATGAGGTCGGCGCTGACAGGCTCGTCAATTCTGTCGCAGGGGTGGCCAGGTATGGCGCACCTCTTATAATAGTGGATTTTGGAACGGCTATAACCCTCGATATAATTTCACCCGATGGAGCCTACCTGGGGGGTACCATAGCGCCTGGACTCGGTGCCGGTATGGAAGTGCTTTTCGGGAAAACGGCCAAGTTGCCCAAGGTATCCCTCGAAGCTCCTCCGAGTGTTATCGGCAATACCACCATGGCATCTATCCAGGCTGGTATAATGTACGGCAATGCCGGGCTTGTTGACCGGCTGGTGGAAAAGACCTGGGAAGAGCTTGGCTGTCATGGGAAGGTCGTGGCCACAGGAGGACAGGCCCAGAGCATAGCCGATCTTTCCAGGACCATCGATCTTGTAGACCCATGGATAACACTTGAGGGTCTCAGGCTGATCTATCTTAGAAATTCTACCGGCAGGGAATAGACATTCCTGCTTTTCCCGAAGGATCAGGCTATTGCCGGATCTCCCCTTCTGGAACGGTTAAAGAGAAAAAAGAATGAACATTGGCGGAATAAAAGTTGGAAACCCTGTCTGGATGGCTCCTCTCGCCGGAATAACGATCCCCCCGGTGAGGAAGTTCTTTTCAGATCTGGGTGCCGGTCTTACCCATACAGAAATGGTAAGTTGCTCCGGCCTTATCAGGGGACATCTGAAAACCTCCCGCATGCTGGATACCTATCAAGATGAAGTGCCGGTGGTGCTCCAGCTCTTTGCAGGGGATACATGTACCCTTATAAGGGGTGCTGAAATGGCCCTTTCCATGGGGCGATTCTCCGCCCTGGGCATCAATATGGCCTGTCCCATGCCCAAGGTACTGAAAAAGGGTGCAGGTTCCAGGCTTCTGTCCAGGCCTGGTCTTGCGTCAGAAATGGTGGGAGAGTTGAAAAAACTCGGTTTCCCTGTATGGGTCAAG
>JAFGMB010000142.1 GCA_016927765.1 Synergistales bacterium | reverse complement strand
TATTTTTTCAATAAGTAACTTTTTTCGTAATTATTGATATAATATTCCATTGCTTGTATCGAAGAGGTTTTACGTTAGAATAGCTCCGAAAGGTGGTATCAGGGAATGTGTCTTGCCATACCCTATCGGATAATAGAATTACTCGACGGGAACAGGGCTTTCGCCTCAACCGGCAATATCAAGGCTGAAGTCCGTACAGATCTGATCAGGGATCTCCATGTGGGAGATCCAGTGCTCGTCCACGCCGGATTCGTCATAGAGAAAATAGACCAGGATTATTCCGAAGAACTTGAAAACCTGTGGTCCCAGATCAGGGACCTGGCAGGCGGAGATCAATAGTGTCGACCCGGGATCTGGCCAGGATCGGATCAATACTCAAAGCCATCCACAAAATGACGGAAAGGCCAATGATCCTTATGGAAGTCTGCGGGACCCACACTGTCTCTATCTTCCGACATGGTATAAGGGAACTGCTCCCCTCATCTATCAGGCTTCTGTCGGGTCCGGGATGCCCTGTGTGTGTTACAGACCAGGCAGATATTGACGCAGCCCTTTCGCTGGCCAGAAGAAAGGACACCCTGATCGCCACCTACGGGGATATGCTGAGGGTCCCTGGATCAAGGACCTCCCTGGCAGAGGAAAGGTCTTCGGGAAGTGATATAAGGATAATCACATCTGCTTCCCAGTGTATAGACCTGGCCATGGAACACCCGGACAGGGAGGTCATATTCTTTGCTGTGGGATTCGAAACCACAGCTCCTGCTACAGCATCCCTTGTGCTTGAAGCTTCCCGGAAGGAATTGCCCAATCTCTCGGTGATCAATTTTCACAAAAGGACCCCTCCAGTACTGGAAGCCCTTGCCATGGACCCTTCTCTAAAGATCGACGGCTTCATCCTGCCAGGTCATGTGAGCGTGATCCTCGGTCATGGCCCCTACAGTTTTCTGGCTGAAAAATATGGAAAGGCCTCCTGTATTGCAGGATTTGAAGGGGAAGATATCCTTCTGGCTATCGCGGACCTCTGCCTTCAGATCAGGGAAGGCAGGCCCAGGGCTGCTTCAGTCTATCCCAGGGCCGTAAGGCCCGAGGGCAACCCCATGGCCCTTGAGCTTATGGACAGGGTCTTTTTATCGGGTCCTGCAAAGTGGCGCGGCATCGGACCGATCCAGGATTCGGGATTCGCTTTTCGCAAAGAGTTCTCCCCCTTTGATGCCAGGATAAAATGGGACCTTCATATACCCGAGACCGAACCTCCGGAGGGGTGCCGGTGCGGAGATGTTCTTTCGGGAAAGATAACCCCCAGGGAATGTCCACTTTTCTCAACGGCATGCACCCCTGTGAAACCTGTGGGACCATGCATGGTCTCAAGCGAAGGGACATGTTCTGCCTATTTCAGATTTGCCAGAGGAGGAAACCCGGATTGGAAAAGATAACCCTTGGACATGGTAGCGGCGGGAGGCTCACCCAGGAACTTATCGGTAAGGTGGTGGAACTCTTCCCTCCCCAATTGGTTGCCGGAGATATGGAAGACTGCACTTTCATCGACGACCATATGGCCATGACCATAGACAGCTTTACCGTCACTCCGCGGACCTTTCCCGGCGGGGATATAGGAAAACTCGCGATTTGCGGAAGCGCAAATGACCTGGCCGTAAGGGGAATAGCCCCCGAGAATATCGCCATGTCCCTGGTGATCGAGGAAGGCTTTGAACTTGAAGAACTGAAAAAATACATGCGGAGCGCCGCAAAGGTCTGCCAGGACCTTGGGCTTCGATTGACTGCCGGAGATACAAAGGTTGTACCTGCTGGAGCCCTCGACGGACTATTTATCACAACATGCTCTGTTGGAAGAAGAAAGACCTCCTATCCCCTGGGAATGAATAACCTGCGACCCGGAGATAAACTGATGGTCACCACTTCCATAGGTCAACATGGTGCCACCATCGGGGCAGAAAGATTCAACCTGTCCTCAGAAAACCTTAGAAGCGATTGTGGATCCCTCTGGTCGTGCATACAGGATATCATCGATGTAGATGGTCTGAGATGCCTTAGGGACTGTACAAGGGGAGGCCTTGGAACCGCCCTTTGTGAATGGGCTGAAGGCACTGGATACGGAATGGAGATCGAGGAAGTCCTGATCCCCCTTTCCGAGGAAGTCTCCGCTATCTGTGATATCCTTGGTTTCGACCCCCTTTATCTGGCATGTGAAGGGTGTGCTCTGATAGGAGCCAGCCCATCAGCCATGGACAGGATCCTGGCCAGGCTCCGGAATAACCCTATTTCCTCCGATACAAGGGTCATAGGAGAAGTTGTGGAAAACCATGGCAGGATAGTGGGAATGAAAACCCTCATCGGAGGGATGAGGATTGTGGATATGCCCGTTGGAGAAATGCTACCACGGATATGCTGAAAAAGGCCGCGTAAACCGCGGCCTTTTTTATTCGAGAGGCAATATTACTCTTTGAATATCGGTGGCAAGGCAGGTTTCTTCTTCGATCTCCACGATCACAGCATTCAACCTGATACCATCCGCCGCGACCTCGAAACGGGCAGGAAGACCGGTCAGGAATCTTTCCAGGACTGAGTCAAACTCCATTCCGATGGCCGAAAGATGGGGGCCTGTCATCCCCACATCCGTAATATAGGCCGTTCCACCTGGCAGGATCTCCTCATCTGCTGTCTGGACGTGGGTATGGGTACCAAGAAGAGCAGAGATCTTCCCGTCAAGATAAAGGCCCAGGGTCTTCTTTTCCGATGTGGCTTCCGCATGAAAATCAATGATCACCGGAATAGGGCTACCTGCTTCTGCAAGGACCTCCTTCGCCTTTCTGAAAGGACAATCTATAGGAGGCATGAACACCCTTCCCTGGAGATTCACTATGAGGAGTTTCTTTCCTTTCTTTTCAACGACACAATGACCCTGTCCCGGGGTACCCGGGGGGTAATTCGCCGGCCTGACGATACGGGGCTCTCCTTCAAGGACAGGAATGAATTCCTTCTTATCCCATATATGATTCCCCGAAGTGAGGGCATCTATGCCCATCCCGAAAAGTTCCTCCATGATCTTTTCGGTCATGCCTTTGCCCCCAGCTGCATTTTCGCAGTTGGCTATGACAAAATCGAATGGACCTTTTTCCCTGTTGAGAAAAGGAACAAGCCTGGCAGCAGCTTTTCTGCCAGGCTTTCCCACAATATCACCTATAAAAAGGATTCTCATAATAGAACTCCCAGATCATTTTGCATACTCTACGCTTCTTATTTCTTTGGTCACGGTCACCTTTATCTGGCCGGGATATTTCATTTCTTCCTCGATCTTGCGTGCAATATCCCATGCAAGCTTGTTAATGATCCCTTCATCGGTAACACTTGAAGCCACCACTACCCTGACCTCTCTTCCGGCCTGGATAGCATAGGCCTTGCTTACGCCATTGAAAGACTTGGCCAGCTCTTCAAGTTTCTCAAGCCTTCTGACATAGGCATCAAGGCTTTCCCTGCGAGCGCCGGGCCTGGAAGCACTTACGGCATCGGCTGCTGCTACTATAACGTCATACACGCTCTGTTGTTCCACATCCTCATGGTGGGAAGCGATGGCATTTACCACCACAGGGGTTTCATTGTACCTTTTCGCTATGTCTGCCCCTATCAGGGCATGAGGGCCTTCTATCTTGTGGTCCACAGCTTTACCGATATCGTGAAGAAGACCGGCTCTCCTGGCGATATCCTCGTCAAGGCCAAGCTCCGCAGCCATGATACCCGAAACATGAGACACTTCCAGGCTGTGTTTAAGTGCATTCTGTCCATAGCTGTATCTCAGTTTCAGGGAGCCAAGGATCCTCACCATTTCATTGTTCATGTTCTTGATGCCTGTTTCAAGGAGGGCCTCTTCACCGGCTTCCATGATATTTTCCTCCACTTCCCGACCCGCCTTTTCAACCAGTTCTTCGATCCTCGCAGGATGGATCCTGCCATCGACGATCAATCTTTCAAGAGAAAGCCTGGCGACCTCCCTTCTTACGGGGTCAAAGCTGCTTAAAGTAACAGCCTCGGGAGTATCGTCAACTATAAGATCCACTCCGGTAAGGGACTCGAAGGCCCGGATGTTCCTTCCCTCTCTTCCTATGATCCGCCCCTTCATTTCATCGGAGGGAAGGGCCACTGTGCTCACGGCGACATCAGAAGTGTGTTCCACTGCGCAGCGCTGGACCGCTGTAACTATGATCTCCCTAGATTTACGTTCTGCTTCTCTTTTGGCTTTTTCTTCAAGTTCCTTCAGGCGAAGCCCTATAATATGCTGGGCATCCTGTTCCACTTCCTGAAGGAGCAGGTTCCTTGCGTCTTCCCTGGACATCTGGGCAACTTCTTCCAGCCTGCTGACCTGTTCCTGGCGAAGGTCCTCTACTTCTTTGAACCTCTTTTCAAGGTGGCTTTCCCTATTCCTTAACTCATCTTCCTTCTGAGATATCTTTTCAAGCTTTCTGTCATAATTCTCTTCTTTCTGTTCCAGTCTTCTTTCCGACCTCTGCAATTCTCCCCTGCGTTCCTTTATTTCCTTTTCCGCATCCTGTCTAAGCTTGAAGATCTCGTCCCTTGCTTCACTGAGCTTTTCTCGTTTTGTCTGTTCAGCTTCCTGAAGAGCCTCTCTGAGCAATCTCTCCGATTGTGCTTTGGCTCCTTCAAGATGCTTTGCGCCTATTTTTTTTGAAAGCAGAAATCCTGCCACTACTCCAACAGAAATTCCTGCAACGATCACAAGTAAGATCTGAATATGCATCTTCCATTATCACCCCTTATTTATTTTTCAAGGTGCAGTCTATATTGTAAATTCCATAAATTTACTACCGACCACACATCGAATTTTCGCAGATTATTTTACCTTTCGGCCATTCTCTTCACAAGCTTCAGAAACAGCTTTTTTCACAGTTCCGTTCATAAAACCTCTGGAAAGCAGTCTTGAATAGATCCTTTCCCTGGAAACACCAAGGTCAAACCAGTTCTTCGCAAGGGATAAAGCACTGTCAGACTCATCAAATTCCATCTCTTGAAAGGCCATCTCGATCTTGCCGGAAGAGACCCCTCGTATCCTCAGCTGATCCCTGATCTTTCTTTTCCCCCAATGAGCGTGGGAATCCATGTACAGTTTAGCATAAGCTAAATCATCTATATAACCGTAATCTTCATAAAGGTCAAGAAGTTCTTCTATGCGAACTTCATCATCATCGCGGGCAAGGAGTTTTTTTCTCAGTTCCCTCCTGGTATAGGCCCTTCCTGAAATAAGGGTGATGAGGTATTTCTCTGTGTCCATATCAGCCCGTTTCCACAAGATGAAGGGTTTCGCCGAGATCCTGATAGACCCTTTCTCTGAGTTGTGGGTGTCCCTTAAGATGAGGATCCCTTTCAACAAGGCTGAAAGCATCCTCCCTCGCAAGGTATAGCAGATCCCTGTCCCTGAGAAGATCAGCTACCCTGAAATCCGTCACCCCATGCTGGCGAAGGCCGCATAATTCTCCAGGACCCCGAAGTTTCAGGTCCACTTCCGCTATCCTGAACCCGTCATTGGTGGAACACATGGTCCTTATCCTTTCAAGGGCATCGGAATTGCCAGGTTCGGCCACCAGGATACAGAAACTTCTATGTCTTCCCCTTCCCACCCTTCCTCTCAGCTGATGGAGCTGGGAAAGGCCGAAACGGGTAGCGTCCTCGATCACCATGATAGAGGCATTGGGAACATCTACCCCCACTTCGACGATGGTGGTAGCCACAAGTATCTGGATCTCGCCTACGGCGAAACCCGCCATATTACGGTCTTTTTCATCCTGGGGAAGTTTACCGTGGAGGATACCGATATCCAGATCCGTAAAAACATCCTTAAGAAAGTCGTATCTCTCGTTCAGTGGTGTTGAATCAATGGACTCGCTGTCCTCTATAAGAGGACAGACCCAGTAGACCTGTCTTCCCTGGTCAACTTCCTTTCTGAGAAATCCCAGAAGACGTGAAAGATTTGAAGGTCTTATCCACTTCGTCTCGACAGCCTGTCTACCCGGGGGCATCTCATCCATTACAGAAACAGCAAGGTCGCCATAAACGGAAAGGGTAAGGGTCCTGGGGATCGGGGTAGCGGTCATAACCAGCATATGAGGATCTTCACCCTTGGATTTGAGGGCATTCCGCTGCATCACACCAAAGCGATGCTGTTCGTCTACCACCACCAGCCCAACATCATGATAGGCAACTTCATCCTGGAACAGAGCATGGGTCCCTACAAGGATCTGGATAGCACCAGAAGCTGTTTTTTCCAGGATCTCCCTTTTTTCGGCACTCCCCATTGAACCTGTAAGGAGAGCTGAACGGATCCCGATCTGTTCAAAATGGTCCTTTAATCGTGAAAAGTGCTGATGTGCAAGTATCTCCGTGGGTGCCATGAAAAGTCCCTGGTAACCGTTATCCACTGCCAGGAGGAGTGCATAGACAGCAACTACTGTCTTCCCGGACCCCACATCACCCTGGACCAACCTGTGCATAGGCACATGCCCGGCCATATCTTTCTCTATCTGAGAGATCACCTTTCTCTGGGCTCCTGTCAATTCAAAAGTCAGGATATCGGAAAGATACCTCTTAGCCAGGTCTCCGTGGGAGGTACATTGAGGTGCCCTGCCGGCCCCCTCACCGAAAGACTTCTTCCTCAGGGCCAAAGCGGTCTGAAGGAGAAAAAATTCCTCATAGGCAAGTCTTTTCCTGCTTCTCGCCCAACTTTTCCTGTCACCCGGATAATGCATGGCCATAATAGCCTCGTGTACAGGAGGCATGTCCCTGCATTCCATTATTTCCTCGGGTAATATATCATGCACTTCAGAAAGGAAAAGAGAGAGGGCCATTCGGATGGTCCTGCGAAGCCACTTCTGGTATATCCCTGCAGTTGAAGGGTAAACAGGTACGATCTTTCCCATCTCCTGCAGATCATCCTCTTCTTCAATGACCTCAAAATCGGGGCTCTGGATCTGGAGACGTCCATATTTCTGCTCTATCCTGCCATAGAGGGCAATTTTTTTTCCAGGGGTCATAGCCTTCTCAAGCCCCCTGATATTGAACCAGACGGCCTCGGCCATGGTACTCCCATCGGTGATTACCACCCTGCTTATGGACAGTTTTCTGGATCTGGCTTTTCTTTGCTGGAAATCCACTACTTTTGCCAGAACAAAGCAGGTGCTCCCAGGTACCAGGTCCCTGAGAGGGGTCAGATTCCGACGGTCTTCGTATCTCCTTGGAAAGGTAAGAAGCAGGTCACCTATGGTATTTACATCGATGCGGGCAAGTAGCCTTTCTCGGGCAGGACCTACCCCCTTAAGGTACCTGACCGGAGATCCCAGGGTCGGAGAAACTGTCAATCAGACCTTTCCTCCTGGTATTCCTCCTCTTCTGATCCCTCCAGAAGAACCTGGAATCTTGAAACCAGGCCTGCCAATTCACCTGCAAGCTCCTTTTTAATGGACCTCAGGTGATTTACCTCTCTACGGATATGCTCTCTTTCGCTGGAGGCCTCAAAGATGATCTGTTCGCCCTTTGCCCTGGCCTCTGCAATAATGGCTTCCCCCTGGTCTTTTGCTGCCTTGATCTTGTCATCTGCGCTTCTCTGGGCCATGAGCAAAGCTTCCTGGAGGGAATTCTTCAGATTCGTGTATTCCTTTAACTGATCCTCCAGTAACTGTCTTTCCTGCTCCAGACGTTTACATCTGCCCACATGATCATGAAGACTTTCCGCAACTGTATCCAGGAATTCATCCACTTCCAGAGGGTCGTAGCCTCTCAGCACCTTTCCAAAAGCCTTATTCTCCACATCAAGAGCCGTGAGAAGTTCTCTCAATGTCTTCAACCCCTTCCGTTAAGAGTGCATCTGATTCGGCATCATCATCTTGCTGTTCTTCCCACTCCTCAACCAGCGTTCTCCTTGGAGAAACGATAAAAACTCCTGGACAAAGCCTAGAAACAGAACCATGTATGGTGTAGGCTACGCCGCAAAGGAAGTCAAGAATACCCTGCCCCTCGTCTTTTTCCATTCTTCGAAGATCCGCTATGATGATCTGCCCACTATGAAGGGCTTTGGCAAGAGCTTCCCGGTAAAGCAGGCAGTTATCCTGTCTGCAGATGACCACGGAAGCCTGCCCGGTCGGGCTGGATAAGAACCTCTGTTTCCGGTCTTCCTGTTCATCCTGGAAATATTCTTCCTCCAATTCAGTGTCTTCAGCTTCTACAAGACCTAATAGTTCCAGAAACGCCCTGAGCATTTTCCCAACCCCTTTTCAATTGTACTCCCTGGTACCGAAAAGAGCCGATCCTATTCTTACCATGGTGCTCCCTTCCTCGACAGCCCAATGAAAATCGTAGCTCATCCCCATGGATAGGACCGGCAGAGTTTTGTTCAGATCTTTCCCTATGGAGACCAGTAATCCCCTTAACAGGCCGAAAGCGGACCTTATCTGTTTTTCGTCTTCTGTAAGAGGTCCTACGGTCATGAGTCCCTGAAGGGACAGGTTACGACAATTTTCGCAGATGTAAGATGCTATATAAGAAGCATCCTCGGGCTTGACCCCGTATTTGGATGATTCCCCTGAAGTATTCACCTCCAGAAGCACTGGTACTCCTTGGCGGCCAATTTCAAGACTTATCCTTTCAAGGATATCAGCAAGCTCTATGGAATCAAGGCTCTGGATCATGGTGAAGTTCAGAAGAGCTTTTCTGGCCTTGTTTTTCTGCAAATGCCCGATAAGGTGCCATTCAACAGGTAAATCTTCAGGCCAGGAACTTATCTTGGGAAGTGCTTCCTGGATCCTGTTCTCTCCGAAAAGGGTCAGACCACCTATGGAGGCAGCAACAAGGATCTCTTGAAGAGACCGGGTCTTGGTTACCCCTATGATGCTGATATCCGAAACAGGCCTCCCTGCACTTTCGGCTGCCAGTGACAGCATTTCTCTAACTCTTGCAAGTCTATCAGGAAACCCCTCCATCACCAGTACCTGATCCTCCCTTCTCTTGCATCATGACCCTTTTCAAGGATCAGATCCCCCGGTTGCAGTCCCTTTTCCACAAACACCCTGCCCTCCGGGAGGGGTATCCCTTCCACAGGGTAGAAAGACACCATGTTCCCTGCCAATCGAAAAACACCCGATCTGCCTTCCCTGAGGGTCAGGGCTGTTTCAGGAATGGATGCCCCGAACCTTTCCTCGGTATATATATAATATGATACTTTTCTTGAAAGAAGTACCTGGGGCGGGAAGAAAGGAAGGCTCAAATAGACTTTGACCCTGTGTCCGTATTTCTTATACACCCTTACCTTGCTCCTCCAGGGGAGTTCCAGGGGTTCCGTCTTGATATCCAGGTAGCCCTGGTCC
>JAFGMB010000141.1 GCA_016927765.1 Synergistales bacterium | reverse complement strand
TTTTCGAAAAGGGAAGAAACGTAACCTGGCCAAGACTCGAAAAAAGGTTGACCAAAGAGCTTATGGACGAGCTTATCGCTGCTTTTGCAAAATAGAAAGCTCTTGTTGAAGATATGAGTTTACCCGGGTCTGGACCTGGGCCCGGGTAAACTTTTCGCAATAAGACGATGAATTCAGGTCAGAAAAGTGAAAATTATACCTACCCCGATCTTTTAGATACATCTCATCCAAGTTAATCCAGCGGGAGGTTTAAATATTGTCAAATACATCTGAACAGATCCTTAAAAAACCAAGTCTTTTCACAAGTATCAACAACCTCGCCACGAAAATCCAGCGTTTCATCATGGTTACATGCAGTCTCACAGTGACAGGCATCATTTTCCTCGCAGTGCTTCTACGTTATGTTTTTCACTCGGATCTCTATGGTTATGAGGAAATTGTGGTCATTTTTGCCTTCTGGCTTTACTTCATAGGTGGTTCCTATGGAAGCTATACTCGGACCCATATCACAGCAGATGTGGTATCCGTTTATGTGCCTGATGGAAAACTGAAAGGCTTCCTTTGTGTTACCAGTTCTCTGATCACCTTTCTCTGGTCTTCTTTTATGGCCTACTGGGGATTCGATTTTTTCATGTACGGCATAACGGAAGGGGCTGTAACGCCGGTATGGAGACTCCCCATGGCCATTTCCTACAGTGGTGTATTCCTGGGACTTCTGATGATGTCTGTGTATTTTCTTGTAGATCTGATAGCAGATATCAGGGTTTTGAGAGGCTATTACAGGGAGAAACAACCTGAAATTAGCGAGGCAGAGCCGGAGGAAGTATAGCCCTTCAATGATCTCGCGGAAGGGTCAGGAGATATTTGAAAGAATAAAAGAGCTTTTCTATTTGAATGTGCCAGTTTGAGAGGAGTATGATGAATGGTTTTCATCGCCCTTGGTTTACTTTTCATTACATTAGTGATTGGGGTTCCCGTACCTTTTGCTTTCATGGTATCCACTACTTTCCTCATGGTTGTGGGAGGCTATTCGCCAAGCTTCCTGCTCCCCTATGGATTCAGCAAGATGACCACAGTGGTTCTTCTTGCGATACCCTTGTTCATTACTGCTGGAGGAATTATGGAAAGAGGGAATATCGGGGACAAGTTGGTTGACCTTGTCGACGTTTTCGTAGGAAAGATCAAAGGAGGTCTTGGTTGTGTAGCCGTAGTATCATGTGCAGTCTTCGGCTCCATCACGGGCAGTTCCTGTGCAACTCTTTCCTGCATTGGTTCAATCATGTTTCCCAGGCTCAAAAAGGCTGGGTATCCAAGGGGGCATTCCGCTGCCTTAATGGCAAATGCAGCGGTGTTGGGCATTCTTATACCCCCAAGTTCTTTAATGATCCTTTACGCATGGGTGGGAGGTCAATCAGTCCTTGCCTGTTTCCTTTCATCGGTGATACCGGGAATTATCCTGACGATCCTTATGTCCATAGTGAACATGTTCCTCCTGAGGAACAATCCTGATCTCCTACTGGATGAACCACGGGAATTTGCCGAGACCTTGAAACTCTTCAAGGTCAGGGGGAAAAGGGCAATACCCGCATTGATAATGCCCATAATTGTTCTCGGGGGGATTTACGGCGGAGTGATGACTCCGACTGAAGCTGCAGCTGTTTCAGTGGTATATGCTATTCCTGTGGGATTCTTTATTTACAGAGGACTGACCTGGAAAAAGTTCGTCGAAGCTTTGACAGAGTCCTCAACCACTACAGGTGTAATAATGATAATGCTCTTCTGTGTCATGATCCTCAGCAGGCTTTACATAATGGAGGATCTCCCGGGAATGTTAATGACATTTCTTCAATCCATTTCACCAAACCGATACGTGATACTTTTCATGCTTAACATATTCATGGTCATCATGGGAATGCTCATGGACGATGTCAGTGCAACCCTGCTTTCAACCCCGATCCTCCTCCCCATTGTTGTACAGCTTGGTTTCAGTCCCATTCATTTTGCCGCTATTCTTGGCGTAAATCTGGGTATGGGTAACATTACACCTCCGGCAGCTCCCCTTCTGTATCTCGGAGGCAGTCTTAATAATGCACCTATCAATGAAATGATGAAGACTACAGGAGCCTTACTGCTTTTTGCCTGGCTTCCCGTTCTCCTTATTACCACATATATACCGCAATTATCTTTATTCCTGCCAAGATTACTTCTTGGTGTACATTGAACGGGCACTTTTTAGGGAGGATCTATAGTGAACGAGAAAATGCTTTTGAAAATAATCGAAGAAAATACTTTTGTTACGGTGGGGTGTACTGATCCTGTAGCTGTGGGATTGGCAGCATCAACAGCCTTCAATTCCATTGGTGGAGAGATAGAGGAGATCCGCCTATCCCTTGACAAAAATATCTATAAGGATGCCCTGTCAGTCGGAATACCCGGAACGCTGAGATCAGGCCTGGACCTGGCAGTGGCCTTGTCTGTTCTTTACGGTGATCCCACGGATGGTTTGAGGTTGCTCAAAAACGTGGAAGAATCAGATATAGCCAACGCTGAGGATTTCATAAAACAACACAAGATCACCTTTTGTCTGAAAGAGGATGTGGATGGGATCTATGTTAAAGCTGATGTCATAACCTCCCTTGGGAAGGCATCGGCTCTTATCAGATATGCTCATGACAGGATCGAGGAGATAGAGGTCAATGGAGAAAAGAGGAGAAGAGATCACGCAATTATCAGTTCTTCTGGTGAAATGGTAGACCTGTCTCAGATATCCGATCTCTCTATAAAGGGGATCCTTGATTTTGTTTCAACTGTCTCGGGGGATAAGATCCTTTTTCTTAACGATGGAATAGAAATGAATCTCAAGGCAGCTGAAATGGGACTAAAAGATTATTTCGGGTTAGGAACTGGGAAAAGGTATGAAAACCTTATTCTGAAAGATGTTCTTTCGGATGATCTTGTCAACAGAACAAAGAAAGATGTTGGATCGGCAGCGGATGCAAGAATGGCTGGCCTTAACGTTCCCATATACGGTTGTTTTGGTAGTGGAAATCATGGGATCACTTTGTTCACTACCATTGGGAATGTCGCCAGATACCTTGATTCTGATCCAGTCAGGACATCGCGGGCTCTGGCCCTGGCATTACTTGTCGTCGGGGTAATAAAGGCGCATACAGGGGTCCTAACTCCTCATTGTGGTTGTTCAGTGGCTGCGGGGACCGGAGCAGCTGCAGGGATCACATATCTTCTTGGAGGGGATGATGAACAGATAGAAAATGCCTGCCATATGATGCTTGCGAATCTGACCGGAATGCTTTGTGATGGGGCCAAGTATGGTTGCTCATTAAAAATGGTCGCTTCTGCAGGGGCAGCGATAGAAAGTTCATACCTGGCATTAGAGGGTGCTCATGTGCCTGACAGGAACGGTATAATCGGCAGTTCTTTCAGCAAGACCATGAAAAATCTTCTGGCCATAACTCAACAAGGCATGGGGGATGTTGACAGGGCTATCCTGGATATATTGCTAAGTCTGGAAAACTGAGCAATAACAACGATCTCAGAAAACAAAAAGGAGGAAGAACAGATGAAAAAGGCAGTAGTATGCCCTAATGGACCCAAGGCAGCGGGACCTTATTCGGTAGGTATGCAGGCCGGGAATTTTCTTTACGTATCAGGGCAGATCCCCATGACTCCTGAAGGGGAACTGGTGATCGGGGATGTCCAGGAGCAGACCAGGCAGGTCATGGAAAATATCAAGGCTATTGTTGAAGCAGCAGGTTACACTATGGCTGACATCGTAAAGGCTAACGTATATGCTACCAGTATCGCTGATTTCCCCAAAATTAACGAGATATATGCCAGGTATTTTGATAAAGAGCCTCCTGCAAGGGCTTTCGTTGAGGTATCGGCACTTGCCCTTGGGGTGCCTGTCGAGATCGAGGCAATAGCATATAAAGAATAACTTATTCCAAAAGGCATTTCATGTGAGGCTGTTGATCTTAAGATTTGACTCAATGTGTGGTGCTCTTATTAAGATATCGAGGTGATCCCATGAAGCTTACCGATGCAGAAAAACGAATGTTGGATGGAGAGCAGGGGCTTTTGAAACAGAAAGCCATAGAAAAAGTGGTTCAGTATGCCAATGTTCTTGGTGCTGAGGAGCTGTGCAAAGTCACAAAAGCACATCTTTTCTGCGGTTCTCATCCTTATCTCAGAGCGATGAATTCAGATGATTTTGATGAAGTGGTATCGGAGATGCATTTCTGTTCCTCGCGAAAAATAATTTTTGATCGGGTAGATCATGAATGTTACTGTCAATCCGATGTGGGCCCCATGTGCCCAATGAACTGGCAGAAGATGAGAGTGAGTGAGGAAGAGCATGCCAGGAATATGGGTTACCTGAAAAGGTACCTGGATGCAGGAGTCCAGTTGGTTGGGACCTGCATTCCCTATCTTACAGGTTTCATCCCTCTTATGGGAGAACATTATGTCAGCAGTGAATCCCATGCAGTGCTGATGATGAACTCCTTATGGGGGGCCTGTGGTCATGCCGACGGGCTGGAAGCCGGTTTCTGGTCAGCCGTTTGTGGAAGGACTCCACTTTGGGGTCTTCATAAGATGGATAACCGGAAAGGAACTCATGTTTTTCACATTGAATGTCCCACCGAAACCCTTCTCGACTGGGATCTTCTTGGATACACCATAGGCCGTAAAACTCCAACCCATTCGGTCCCTGTTCTTGCCTCTGGTTTTCAACGGCCTGACATAGTCAAACTTAAATCTGCTTTTGCTTCCATGGCTACCACTGGCGGTCCAGAAATGTGCCATATTGTGGGTATCACTCCAGAAGCCAGAACTCTTAAGGAAACTTTGGGAGGCAATGCTGCTGTTGAAATAATAGGGATCACCATGGACGATATTGCAGAGTCTATAGACATGTTATGCGAAAAGGGCTCTGGGACGCTGGATTTCATAAGCCTTGGCTGCCCTCATTACACCATCGATCAACTTGCCCAGGTAGCGAATTTCCTGAAGGGTAAGAAGATCCATCCCGAAGTTGAACTCCAGGTATGGACAGCATCACCCATCCGGGAAACTGCCGATAGATGTGGATATACGAAGAGCATCGAGGATTCAGGAGCAAATTTCCTCACCAGCAGCTGTCCCCTGACGAGTGAAAAAGTCCCTCCAGGATCCAGAGCGATGGCCTTCGATTCTGCAAAGCAGGCCCATTACATCAAACCAGGTACTTCCGCAAAAGTATTCTACGGCTCCATGGAAGACTGTCTTGCTTCGGCATTGAGCGGTTACTGGGAGGGTAGATAATCATGAAAAATATCGTACTTCATGGTAGAGGGGTCATAGGAGGAATTGCAGAAGGGATAGCCATGGTAAGTCGCGAGACCATTCAGGGCTGGAGCGGTGTGGATGACAGAACAGGCATTGTCATAGAACAAGGGCACCCCTTTGAAGGCATGAGCATCAAGGATGCAGTGCTGGTCCTGTCGGGAGGAAAAGGTTCCAATGGCTGGTCCTGCCATTTTCATGCTGCGAGAGTTGGAGGGATCGGGCCTGCGGCCTTGATATTCCCGAAAATGGATTCCCGGACAGGGGTTGCTGCCGTGGTTACAGGCGTGCCTACGGTGACAGATTTTGAGGAGGATCCTTTCAGTTTGTTAAATACAGGCGATCTTGTCAGGGTAGACGGGGATAAAGGTACTGTGGAGATAATCAACAAGAAGGAATAAAGGTGCTATCCCTGGAGTTTCATGAAGTTCTATACAGAAATTGTGACAATTAACCAAAACATGTTTGATCAGGGATGGTTTTTTTGTTGAATCTGTCCTTTGACCTTGATACTTTTCTACTTTATCGTTCTCTGTAAGTCTGTTGAAATATCTATAAGCCAGGCTCATGCAATAGGGGGAAATCTTGAAACAATACAGTTTCATGATCTGAGCCTGGTCTTTTCTATTCAGGAATGGATGATATTTCCTGTTCACTTCATGGCAGAAAAATCGCGCAGCAGAATGCTGTGAAAGATCTTGGGGTTTTATGTGACTCAAGCAGAAGAACTCGGAGAGTATGACATAAATTTCAATAGAGAAAGGAAGAGTCAATTGTCGCAATTTGATATGGAATCAGCGATCCGAAGGCTTTTTTCAATTGACTATGTCGTGATCGCAGGATTTGTCGGCTTCATGTGGTGT
>JAFGMB010000140.1 GCA_016927765.1 Synergistales bacterium | reverse complement strand
GAGATGGTGAAGGAAGGATCCGTCATAGTGGACGTGGGGATAAACAGGCTCGAGGAGGGCCTGGTGGGAGACGTGGACTTCGAAGGGGTGAAGGATAAGGCCTCCTGGATAACCCCCGTTCCCGGTGGTGTGGGCCCCATGACCATCGCCATGCTGCTTTTCAACACCATGGAGGCTTTCAGGGCCCTTACAGGAAAGCAATAGAAAGCTGAATGACAGGGAATTCCAAAAAACGCGGGCCAGCTGGAAACGCTGGCCCTTAATTTTTCATCCTCTTATCCCAGATCGGAAGGGGATATCTTATCAGAAAATATTGATAAACTCTTCTCAATCCTTAGGGCGATAAACGTGGACCGAACATGGGGCATGTCGAACCACATTGGCTGCCACACTCCCTATGAAGAATCTCTCAATATTACTGAGCCCCTTATGACCAATAACAATAAGGTCGAAATCCCCTTTCTCACTTACCTCCACGATGGTAGATGATGGCTCTCCAACCTTAAGGATCAGTTCATAAGGTATTTCCCGAAGTTTCATTTTCTCCACTGTTGATCCTATCATGTCATGAAATTTCTTGAGCAGTTCCTCCTCAAGAGAAGGCTCTATTTCCTTGAAATTGATATTCCACCCCGCTCGGGTAGGAACTCTTCCTTCAACCACGTGGATGAAAACGATCTTTTCCAGATCATACCTGTACCAACTGGACAGGGCATATTCCACAAGGGATTCGCTGAAAGAACTCTCATCTATTGCTACCAGTATCTTGTCCCCCATTTTTCCACCCCTTTCCCCGATAATCATTAAAAGAGCGCTCTTCCAAGGAACCAGCTTGGCAAGGCAAGAGATACTGCTGGAACATAGGTGGTAATGATCAGAGTAGGCATCCAGGCAAATATGATCATCAACATGGTGGGTCTAAGCATCTCCCTGATACTCGCCTTACCCAGGCGCCCTCCCAGGTAAAGAAGAGGGGCGGTAGGAGGAGTGATATTCCCCATACCAAGATTGACTCCCAGAATTGCTGCAAACTGGATGGGGCTGACCCCGATCTTGACCATCAGTGGGAGAAGTAGGGGCGTGCATAATAGTGTTCCGCTTACATCATCCATCAACATACCGATCATTATCATGAAGAGGTTCACCATTATCAGTATGGCTCTTGGATCCTCAGACACCGACATGAAAAGACCTATAACCTTGTTGGGAAGATTTTCCATCACAAAAAGCCTGCTCAATATCATTACTATCAGGAACATCACCATAAGCACGCCAGTTGTGGTGCCTGTTTCCACAAGAGCATCCTTGAAGGATTTGAAAGTGAGGCCCTTGTACACTAAAAACCCTACAGGTATGGCGTAAAGTACAGACACAGCAGCCGCTTCGGTGGGGGTCATGATCCCGCCGTATATTCCGCCAAGAATTATGACCGGCATGAGAAGGGCAGGAATAGCCCTTTTCGTCTTGCTCCAGTTACTTGTTTTGCTACTCCCCTCAAGCTGCCTGTTAACATAAGCCTCGTGCATCTCCGGTGAAGTCCTGCAAATGTACCAGTTAACACAACAAAGAAGGAAGGCCAGAAGTAACCCTGGTCCAACTGTAGCCAGAAAACAGGTAAGAACGGACTGATTCGCACTCCATGCGTATATGATCTGGATAGAGCTCGGCGGGATGAGCAAACCAAGAGGAGATGCATTGACGATTACCGACGCTGCATGACCCTTGCTGTAACCTGCTTCCCTCAGCTTGGGGAACATGATGCTTCCTATACATGAAAGGGTCGCTGCGGCACTGCCTGAGATGGCCCCGAAAAGAGCAGAGGCTATTATGGCTACCGCCCCAAGACCCCCCCTTATCCTGCCCACGAAAATATTGATGAAGCCCACCAGCGCATCGCCTATGTTGCCCCTTTCCATGATCCCACCTGCAAGAATGAAGAGGGGTATGGCCAGCAAAACTATGGTATTAAGTTTACTGTACCCGCTGGAAAGGAGTGCCCCGGACTGGTAACCCATGGCAACTACCATGTAAATAAGGGAGGCACCAAAGGCAAACACTACAGGCACCCCAATAACTATGGTAAATATCAGGATCAATATGGTAATTGTCAAACCCATTCAGGAAACCTCCCCTTGCCGGGATGATAAACGCCGATCTCCATCGGAAATATTCCGGCTTTCATCGGGGAAAGCCTTTCTGTACAACTTGCAAAGCTTCATTAATGAATAGATGCTCATCACGGAAAAACCTATGAATATGGAACTCTGCGGTATAACCATGGGGATCTTCCATGCTATGGACCTTGCATG
The DNA here is from genome assembly GCA_016927765.1 of Synergistales bacterium. Classification (GTDB taxonomy): domain Bacteria; phylum Synergistota; class Synergistia; order Synergistales; family JAFGMB01; genus JAFGMB01. Next base: position 4,861 of record JAFGMB010000140.1, on the reverse strand, counting down.
CTTCACGATACCCCATACAACATAGTTGAAGGCCCAGTAATTGATCACCAGGCAAACACCTGTAGATATGCATGAGACTAAAAGGTTCAATCTTAGTCTCAATTTTTCGCTCTTTACATATTCGTTAACAATATCAGCCTGAATATGGCTGTCCTCAAAGGAACCGTAGGCTGCCCCCATCATGTACAGCCAGAAGGCAAAAATAAGGATGAATTCCTCCGATCCATAAAGGTCCTGGTGCAGAATATACCTGAAAAAAACTTGTGCCCCTATACCGAGGGTCAACAAAGCCTGGGTAAGGATGACCATGAATGAGAGGAATTTAGGAATTATAACTTTCAGAAAAAGTTCCCTGAGATCAAGTCCCTCTTGTGGCATGTTATTTAGCCTCCATCAGTATCTGGAACTCCCCTTTTACCTGCCTGTGAACTCAAGATGGAAAGGGAAAGGAATGGAGGGGCCCCTTTCAGGGGCTCCCTCCCCGTCAGTACTATTTTTACTGGGTATCCGAGATAAGCCCCTGGATAACATCTTCGCCGAACATCTTGGCAAATTTGGGCCAGGAGGCCTTTCTTACCTGTGCAGCAAGAGTTTCTATATCTTCCTGGGTGATATCATGGATCTTGACTCCGTTCTCATCGGCAAGTTTCTTCTGATACTCAGCCTCGGTCTTCTGGGCATTTTCAACGCTGAACTTAGCCTGTTTCTGGCATGCATCAAAGACGATCTTCTGATATTCTTCAGGAAGCCCGTCAAAGGTATCCTTGTTCATGATGTAGGAAACGTTTTCCACGAACATGCGTACAGGATAGAAATGCTTGATAAGATCCCTGAACTGGAAATAATTCAATGTAGCTGTTCCGCCTATCCACCCATCACAGACACCGGTCTGCATGGACGTGTAGAGATCTGACCAGTTGATGGTTACGGTATCGTAATTGAGATCCTTCATGGTAACCTTGTACAGTTCTGCTGGCGGTATCCGGATAAGTATATTGTGGTTAGCCTCGACATTAAATGGTTCGGTAGGTTCCTTCATTGTGGCAAGAGAGATAAAGCTATCCACATAAACTCCAAGAAGCTTGACGCCTACTTCAGCATGGGCTGCCTCATAGGTCTTATACCAGAAGGAAGTTGGCGAAAACACCTTGGCAAGGCCTTCCCATGTGGTTGCAAGATAAGGCATGGAAGAGATCTCCAGCATCGGATTGTACTGCCCGGTGATGTAGAAGAATCCCATATCTACATTCCCTCGCATGACATCTTCATAGACCTGGCTGTAATCTCCGAGCTGCCCTCCCGGATAGACCGTTATTTCCACCTCACCATTTGTGGCCTGCTTGACTTCCTCTGCAATGTCATACTGGGACTGTGTACCGGGATGGTCATGAGCGTAGTTGCCTGCGAACCTGAGGGTATACTTGGCCTTTGCATCAGCTGTCACTGCAAATACCGTTACCATCATGGCTACCACAAGAAACAGAACCATTAACCTGGAATTCTTTCTCATCTTGAAAACTCCTCCTCTTATTGTTTATTTATTTAATTGAACAGACCTATCCTCTAAATGAAACCGTAATAGGGTTTCTGAGCTACCGCACTGTGGGCATACCTGATCATGGTAATGAAATCAAACACCGGAAGATTGGTCGCTCTCTGAACATCTGCTGCATAGGGAGGCATATCACTGCACTCAAGGAGAATGGCCCCTACTTCGGGGTGTTTCTTCTGTATGTTCAAAGCAGTAGATACGACCTCATCCCTTACTTTTCGGTTATCGAAATATCCTTTATCACTGTGGAGAATAGCTTCGAATTCTCCTCCCCTGGGTATCTCTTCGCAGATACAATCCTGGGGGTTGACACCACAACTTTCCCAGATATCCGGCGTAAGGGAGGGTTTGTCCGCACAGATCAGGCCCACCTTCTGATCAGCCCTGACCACTGATTTGATCCAGGGTATCTGAACAAGACTTGAAAGGAAGGTCGGAACATTGACAGCATCCCTGACCTGACTCTGAAAATGTCCGAAGTAACCGCAGGCTCCACATATGGCCCTGCAGCCTTCCATTTCCAGCTCCCTGGCAGTAGCGATAAGATCATCAAGTAGAGTGGGATCTCCTCCGTGCATCCTCTCCTGGTTGGAGCCAGGCACTACACGATGCCTCACCGGAAAATCATAGGTATAGGCATTGACTACATTCCCAGGGAGAAGGGGATACCAGACATTAAGCAACATTATCCCCACAGGATAACCAGAAATGACCTGCCCCTTTTTGATATAAAAGGTCCGGTCCTTATCCTGTTCTCTTCCAACATAGCCGTAATCTCTGTAATCCTTGAATTCTTCTGTCACCTGTTTCACCTCTCTTGTTTCCTCCTGGGTTATTGTCGGAGGTGGCCATTTGTAAAACCTTGCAGCGGGTTTATCTCATGACCACGAACCGGTCTGTCTCTCCTGAGAAGGATTACTTTTTGTCCATGTATTTTCCGTTATGCAGGTAATCAAGCATCTCTTCCTTTGACATATGGCCTATTCCCAGGTCATCCAGGGTCAGCCCCTTCTCCCAGAAATTCTTACCTGTCATGGCGCATGCGAGATGGATCATTGAGTCAATGATGGGAATTTCCACTCCAAATTTCGCGGCCAGTTCATGGTATATGTGGCAACCTACGGGGATATCCTCAGTGATGTACCTGTTGTTGAGGTCAAAGGGACCCGTTCCGTACTGGATATAGTCCTGCTCCTCAAAAGGAATTACATAATCGAGCCCCATATATTCCTGGCCAAGAACATTCTCTCGAGAGAAGAAGTGCTCCTTCTCATAGGGCTGGATACCAACACCCATAGCTTCAGCAAGTGCACATTCCTCTTTGTAGAAGGAATACTGGACTTCTGAAACCGCTGGGCAATATGCATGGGAGTAAATGGAGTAATCGTACTTGTTCTCGCCGTATATGACTCCCCAGTTCTGCATCACGGACGCTCCAAGCAGAGTCCCTGGGCAATGCAGCACAGGATTGACGTTACTGAAACCGGTATCCATGACAGTGCTGCCACCCACTGCCCCATCTCCGTTGGTCACAGCATCCATTGATCCCATGTACTTGGAGCTCTCAAGGAAATCATCCTGATCAGCGGAAGGAAGAGCCGCACCCCTGAGGGTAATAGCCCTGTAATATACACGTATCTGAGGAAGGACGACTCCGCCTTTGACCTCAACCCTGCACCCATAGGGAGCGCTTGACCACCCACCTATAATGACCTTCTTGTTACAGCCAGCCTCACGCATCATCTTTCTCAGAAGAAGGGTCCCGTAGTTATCCGGGAAAATATGGATGACCATTCCATCTTCCAGGGCCGGGATAAGTTTTTCAAAGAAGGGCCTGTGTCCAACTGAAGGAGTGGCAACAATTACAATGCCTGCTCCTTTGACTGCTTCGGCTATGTCGGTTGTAACCATTTCCATTTTTGCCATTCCATGACGTTCAAAACCATAAAGGTTCAGTTGCTGACCAAAAAACTTGATCCCCTTGTCAACTCCGAAAAGGGTCTTTTTTGCAAAAGGCTCGATGTCACAGATCCTCACCTTGGCCCCGGCAAGGGCACAGTCAGCAGCCTGTGCTTTTGCGACTGCACCTGCACCGAGAACTGCAATGGGTTTTCCCTTAAGATATTCCATATTGCTCATCTCTGAATATTCCTCCTTGTGCTTACCACTTCGAGTTTATCGTTTTGAAGATCTCCTGCCGGCAAAAGGTGATCTTCAATTGGGCAGAACCATTTCTTTCCATATCTCTGTTGATCGACAAAGACCAGAACTATTGAAGGGACATTTGTTGCTGCTGTAGGGTAAAAGGATTTATATACCATACTAAGCTTTGGTATTTGATACCTGATCACAAAAAGAACTCTTGAGCCCTCTCTTTGAAAAAATGCTGTACGATGGAACCTAAAGCAGGTCTGCCAATTCTATTTTTTCAAGGACATATGAATCCTGCTGCATAAGAAAATGATCATATTTTTTAAGTTTTGCCCTGGATTGTTCCTTATCCTTGAGGAAAACCCCTATCATAAGAGAATGAATCAGGGCCATCACGGCCCCGTAGGGATCGATGAAGGACATGAATTTCTGAGGCACTAGAAAGAGTAGTGAAGAGAATGATGCTATGGGCGAAAGAACGGAATCGGTAATGCCGATAATTTTGACGTTCTTCTCGTTCAGGTATTGCACAATTTCCTGTGTTGCGCGGGGATATCTCGGAAAACTGAACACAAGCGCAACCGCATTTGAAGATATGGATTCCAGGGAATTGAAAGTTTCAGGGTCATAAGAAAGGACCTTATGAACATTCTCCTTAAAAACATTCAGGTAAAGACTTGCGTATTCAGCTACAACCCTATTGAACTGGGTACCAATCACCACAATATCCCTGGCCTTGTAAAGTTGCTCCACAGCCTCATTGAAATCTTCTTCGATGATACCGTTCAGCATTTCTTCCATTACAGTCTGTTCCATGTTTATTACCTTGCTGAACACTGAGTGATTTGACTCAAGGGGGTATTTCTGCATGGAACTTATCCCCTGATACAGAAGTTCCTGTATTGCCGACTGAAGCTCTGAGTATCCAGGATAACCCAAGGCATAGGCAAGACGGGTTACAGTGGCTTCGCTCACGGAAGCCTTCATGGCCAGATTAGTAGAAGACAGAAAGGCAATATCCCTGTAATTTTCTACTATATATTTGGCAAGTGCTCTCTGTTTCGGGCTCAAAGAAGGTGCTTCTTCACGTATCCTATCCAGAATTGATGTTTTCTTGGCTTTCATATGAAAAGTCTCCTTCACAAGTCTATAATGATG
>JAFGMB010000139.1 GCA_016927765.1 Synergistales bacterium | reverse complement strand
ATCGGATACGAGGAACTCCTTAAAAAGGATCATCCGGACCAGTGGGAAGAGAAGGTCGAAAATGTGAGAGAACTTCTTTCTCTCGTTCCGGAGGGAGGTAACCTTGGAGAGGTCCTTGCGCAGGTGGCATTATTCACTGATCTTGAAACCGGCGGTATCGATGATATGGACAGCGTAAACCTTCTGACACTCCACGCCGCAAAGGGACTTGAATTCCCGGTAGTTTTCATGGTAGGCCTGGAGGAAGCCATCTTTCCTCACTTCAGATGTCTTGAAGAAAGGGACGACCTAGAGGAGGAAAGAAGATTGTGTTATGTTGGAATGACAAGGGCCGAAGAAAAGCTTTACATGGCGGCCGCCAGATGCAGGAGGCTTTTCGGGAACTTTTACAGGAACGGTTTTTCCAGGTTCCTGTGGGAGATACCTGAAAAGTTCAAGGTCATAGATGACAGGGCCAGGGAGGAAACTATCCATGCTGGTGTTGGGATTAACAGGAGACGTTGGGGCTGGTAAGTCAACGGTTACGAAGATCTTTCAGGAATTCGGGGCCCATGTGATCGATGCGGACGGGATCACCCATGAAATATGGAAAAGACCCGAGGTGCTTCATAAGGCCATAGTGAAATGGGGGGAAGATATTCTTCTGCCTGATGGGAGGATCGATGCTCCAGGGATAGCCTCCAGGGTCTTCACCGATGAGGACGATTATAAATGGCTCTGCTCCCTTTTACATCCCCTCGTAAGATCTGAAATGGAAAAAAGGGTTTCTGACCTTGAAGGTCTTGTGGTAGCGGAGATACCGTTGCTTTTCGAGAACGGAGTTCCTTCCTGGATAGACCTTACCTGCTATGTTCGTACTTCCATGGAACGAAGACTTTCCCGTAACCGAACCCGGGGATGGGACCAGGAAGAGATCAGAAGGAGAGAGAAATTTCTTCTACCCCGGGAAGAAAAGATGGGAAAGGCCGACCTCATTATTGACAATGAGAGTGACCTTGGGAAATTGAGAGCCCATCTGAAGGCCTTGTCGGAAAGGCTTCTGCTCATCGCTTCCCTTTGTGTTATCGAAATAGGGCCCCTTTCAATGGAAGATATGAAGAGAATACTCGATCATTTTTCCGATGATCCTGATATCCTTGGCATGCGATGTGACCCAGGCGATATCCAGGACCAGGCAAGGGGATCAGATCTGCCTGGACATTGCGTGGTTTTCCTGGCTGCCGGTGAACACTGTAGTGCGATCAGGGCAGCCACCGAAGAGCTCGGTCTTTCAAGTCCATGGCATATTATCATGTCCGGGGTCAACCGATATGCAGGCCTTGTTTCGGCCCTTTTATCGGATATGATTAGATCATGAAGGTAATTACAACCCATATTGGAAGTGATTTTGATTCCCTTGCCAGTATGGTGGCAGCCTCCAAGCTCTTTGAAGGAGCGATGATGTGCTTTTCAGGTTCTGCCAGCAGGAACGTAAGGGAATTCCTGAGAAGATATCAGACACGGTGGACCGTCCTGACCCCGAGGAAGATCCAAATGGACGAGGTGACCCATCTTATTGTTGTAGATACCCGTTCAAGATCAAGGATCGGTCCCTTCGCCTCCCTTGTAGGCAAACACGGTGTAAAGATAGACATCTTCGATCATCATCCGGAAGGGGCAGATGACATTCCTGCCGATTCGGCGGTTATAGAATCAACAGGGTCCACTACTTCTATAATTGTAGAGATACTCCTCGAAAAGAAGATCCCTATTTCCTCTCATGAAGCGACCCTTTTTGCAATGGGCATTTACGAAGATACCGGAGGACTGACTTTCGGGGCGACCACGGAAAAGGATTTTCTTATGATCTCAACCCTGAGAGGACTTGGCGCAGACCTTACCCTGATACCTTCCCACGTGGAGATGGCACTTAACGCTTCTGAAAGAAAACTCCTCGACCGTCTGATAGAGAATGCCTGGGAAAGATATATCAATGGTGCAAGGGTTATACTTTCCCATGCGTCATCTTCCGGATACGTTGAAGGTCTTTCCCTTTTCGTGCATCGGCTCAGAGATTATTTTGATGCAGATGTGGCCCTTGCATCGGTAAAAATGGATAACCGCACCTACCTTGTGGCCCGTAGCAGGGAATCAGTTCTGGATGTTTCTTCTCTTCTCGCACCCATGGGCGGAGGGGGACATCCCCAGGCTGCTTCGGTTACCCTTCATGATCGGAAACCTGTCTCTTTACTCAAGGAGCTGGAGAAAAAACTGGAAAAACTGATCGTTCCCCTGATAACGGTCCAGGATGTGATGACTTCCCCTGTTATGGCGGTGGACCGAAATACATCAATAGATGACGCCTACAGGGCAATGATAAGATATGGCCATTCTGCCCTTCCTGTGATAAGAGAAGGAAAACCCGTGGGGATCATTACCCGTAAGGACCTTGATAAAGCAAGGCTTCATGGTTTCGGCCATGCCCTGGTTGACGAATTCATGACCGAGGGGATAATAACCATTCCAGAGAAGGCCTCTGTTTCGGAAGCCCATCACATCATGGTGATCCATAACATAGGCCGGCTTCCTGTAATGCAGGGAAAGACCCTGGTGGGAATAGTGACAAGGACGGACCTTCTGCGGGCCTTATATCCCTCTTCCCTCCCACCGGAAGACCGTCATCTTGTCCCCGAACTCCCATGGACGGAAGATCTGTCCGCTCTCATGGTACAAAGACTTGAGCCGGGCGTGACCGGCCTGTTGAAAAAAATAGGGAAGAGAGCAGATCTTCTGAAGGTAAAAGCCTATGTGGTGGGCGGCTTCGTAAGGGATCTGATCCTTGGAAGGCCTACAGTGGATCTGGACATAGTGATAGAAGGAGATGCCGTTCCATTCATCAAATCCTGGGAGAAAGACAACTGCAGGATAGCAGTACATGGGCGCTACAGGACCGGTACCGTTGTATTTCCCGATGGAAGAAAGATAGATATTGCCACTGCCAGAAGAGAATTTTATGAATACCCTGTGGCGCAGCCCACAGTATCGAGCGATTCCCTCAAACACGATCTTTACAGAAGAGATTTCACCATAAACGCCATGGCCATAACCATCAATTCCCTGAGCTGGGGCAAGCTTATAGATTACTTCGGCGGTAGAAGGGACATTCAGCGGCGTACTATAAAGGTCCTTCATAACCTGAGTTTCGTGGAGGATCCGACAAGGATACTGAGAGGAATAAGACTTGAGCAGCGTCTTGGTTTTGAGATCGAAGACAACACACAGAGACTTCTCAACAGTTGCGTCAGGGGGGGACTTCTTTCCCTTCTTTCCGGGTTCAGATTGAGAAGCGAGCTGGAACTCAATTTCATGGAGTCCCAGCCATTTCACCTCGTAAAAAGGATGAGCCGCATGGGGGTCTGGGAAGTGCTTT
>JAFGMB010000016.1 GCA_016927765.1 Synergistales bacterium | reverse complement strand
TAACCCTTGGCCGCTATCTGGGCACACCAGGCCCTGGCTCCGTTCCCACTTCCCAATACTGCAAATCTCAAAATTCATCTCCTCCTTGCTGAAAAAACAGTTTTATGTCGATACCATCTTGAATATCTGAACAAGAATATCCGTTTAAGTCCTAAAGTACTAATATCCTACATTTATATCTGAAAAATAAAAAAAGCGAGAAGAGCGCTGCGAAAAAAACCTTCTGAGAAAAATAGCTCCAGGGGAGGATACCTCCCCTGGAGACTTTCATTTACTGCATACTTTCAAGTACGCCAGTGGCCCACTCTTCCCCGAGATCCTTCTTCATTTCGGGCCATACTTCAGCGCGGACCTTCTTTGCGATGATAGAAAGCTCTTCCTTGCTAAGGCGTACTACTTCAACACCGTAATCTGCAAGACGTTGCTCGTTAGCAGCCTGGTCCTTCTCTGCTTGCTCCACCCTGCGGGCCTCAAATTCGGCAGCGGCATCGAGGACAACTTTCTGCAGGTCTTCCGGAAGTTTCTCAAAAGATTCCATGTTCATGTACAGGTACCACTGTTCAAAGTGGGTATTTGCAGGAATGTAATAATTGATGACATCGCGGAAATTAGCATAGTATCCCTCTGCTCCGGAACCGATAACACCATCCACGATACCGGTCTGGATAGCTGTAAAAGCCTCTGAGAAGGGTATGGGCGTAGCCTGATAACCCTGGGCATTGGCAAGGAGCTGGAAGGATTTCATCGGAGGAACCCGGACCTTGATACCCTTCTTGACATCGGGATCTCCGGGAGCTACCGGATCGGCCTTAAGAGCAATACCTCCGAAGTAGACCGGGTATGCTGCAAGGTACTTGATGTCCTGGGCTGCAAAGAGTTCAGCAGCTGTGTTCATAAGGGGGCTTCCGGTGGTGAAGTTCTTCTTGGCTTCATCCCAGTCAGCAACAAGAGATGGCAGGTTGAGGATCTGGATCCTCTTGTCAGCGGCAACTCCTGGAGGCTGGCATGCCATTTCTATTGCCCCTACGCTGATCCTCTCATGGACAACCGTGTAGTCTCCCAGCTGGCTCGCCGGATAGATCTCGATCTTGATCTGACCATCGGAAGCCTCGAACACCTTATCCGAGAACCAGTGAACATCCTTGTCGATGGTGGTGTCCTGGGGACGCACATGGGAAAGTTTCCATACATACTTGGGCTTGGCTACTGCAGTTCCTGCCGCCATGGAGAAAACGAGGGCAAAGACTGCGATCCACAATACAACTTTCTTCATCTCCATACCTCCTTGATTTAGTGTGTTACTCTTTCAATGTTCCTGATTGAAAGGCCTGTTCGCTGCAATCTTCTCTGAAAATCTCAGCTACGATAACGAACCTGATCCCAGGTATTCCCTTATCTTTTCCACCCCCATTCCCTTCAGACCTAATCTTTCAAGGTTTCTGCCTGAATCCATGTAGGATCCATCAGTTATTGCCGATAATAGGGTTATCAGACTGGTCATTACAGGTGTCTGGACACCTGCTGCACGGGCAAAACCGACCACCGGTACGAGCAGATTGGGAACATCCTCTGTAACGTAGCGATGCTTAACCATCTTTGGGGCATCAGAGCCATGACCTGCATATACAGGGTTTTTAGCCAGAAGCTCATAAATACTGTCTCCCTCCACGGGGTAAGACGCCTTTATCCAATGGACAGCATCAACCAGGTCAAGCCCCAGGGATCTTCCGACTTTTACGCGCTCTGCATCCAGGATCTCCTGGAGTTTTCCTACCGAGGGGGTAACCCCGTCGGTGTAGAAACGGAAGTCGCCCCCTGTGGATTCGATCCTCCCTGCATTCAGAAGAACAGCTGAACAGTGGACTATCATGTTCAGGTTCGAAAATGCTATTTCGAGAACGTTATCCCCCGGCCTCAGAGGAATGGGAAAAACTTCCCTTATGGTATTGACAAGTTTCTCCGTATCTTTACCTGGAAAGGATGCTATGGATATTCCCTTTTTTATTCCCCATATATGGACCCTCCCTGGTTCGATCATTCTGCAGGCATAGGGAAGGGTATCCGTCTCAGCAAGGGTGATTCCCTTTACAAAACCCTCATTTCTCAGAAATGACGCTATCTCGAGACTTCCGAAGTTGCCAGGGATAAGGATTATCTTCATGCCTTCTTCAATAAAGGGCATGGCTTCTCTTATCATAGGCATCTGTCCAAAAGAGGGGACCACCATGTACAGTACTTCAGTACCCTGAAGGGCTTCCTCCATGTCCGAGCTAACTGAAGCAAGGCGTCCAAAACCTTCAACTGTGCCAGTAAGTTCTATGCCGCCTTTTTCTTTGATCTTTGCAAGGTTGAGAGCAAAGTCGGGATGCTCATACAGGCTGACCTGGTTACCCATCATGGCAAGATGGGCGCTCAGTGCCTGACCCCCGTTACCTGCCCCTAGCACGGCTACTCTACCGGTCATTTCCAAACCCCCGATCTATCGCACTATCACTGCACGAATCCAAGGATCTTTGGGAGGAAGAGAGAGAGGTCCGCCCAGAAGGAGGTCAGGAACACAACAGGCACATAACCCAGAAGCAGAAGCACCATGGCCGGTTTGACGATCTCCATGAATTCGACCTTCCCTATCCTCATTCCAAGATAAAGGATACTTGCGTAAGGGGGGGTCACTCCACCCATGGCCAGGTTCACTCCCATGATCGCAGCGAATTGGATGGGATGGACCCCTATGGCCTGCATGAGGGGAAGAAGCAGTGGTGCTACCAGGATAACCCCAGTAATGTCGTTAACTATCATACCCACGAAGAAAAGAAGGAAATTGATCATTATCAGGAGCACTACCTTGCTCTGGGTAATACCGAAGATTACCTGGACCAGGGCCTGAGGGACCCTCAACATCACATAGGTCTGGCTTAGCATGAGACAGAAGAATATCATTACCAGGATAGCACCCACGGAAGTGGCTGAATTCCATGCTATCTCGTAGAAGTTCTTGAGGTTAAGCCCCTTGTAGACGAAAAATCCCACCGGAATTGAATAAATAACAGCCACACCGGCAGCTTCAGTGGGTGTCATAATTCCTCCATATATGCCTCCGAGAATGATAAAAGGCATCATAAGTGCAGGGATAGCCATCCAGGTCCTTTGCTTCACCTGCTGCCATTTCTCACTGGCTGACAGTTTAGCTTCCAGTTTAAGGTCGAACTTTCGGGACCAGACCACGTTGATCACCGCAAAAAGGAAAGTTATCAGCAGTCCCGGCCCTACGGTAGCCAGGAAACAGGCTAGAATGGAAGTCTCCGTAACCCATCCGAAAACTATCATCACAACGCTCGGAGGGATGAGGAGCCCCAGAATGGAAGAATCCGTCACAAGGGCAGTGGCATATCCCCTTGGATAGCCTTCCTGTTCCATTCTCGGGATAAGGATAGGACCAGTGGCTGCAACACCAGTGAATCCGCTTCCAGAAATGGCCCCTATGATGGCACAGCTTACAGAAGCCACCACCCCAAGACCACCTCTTTTATGGCCGACAAAAACGTTCACAAAATCCAGGAGATACTTGGCGATCCCGCTTTCGCTCATGAGAGTACCCGCGAAGATGAAAAGGGGTACACAGAGCAGGACGGGGTTGGTTATCTGGCCAAGACCCCATAACATCATTCCCTTCATGGTGGCCCCACCCATTACGCTCATGACCATCAGGCCTCCTCCGAAACAGAAGGGAAGGGGGACTCCAAAGGTCAGGAAAATCACTACCACTACAAGTGATGCTAATACAGATGTCATCATTATTGGCTTCTCCCCTTTCTATTCCGCAGTGCCTCTCTGGAATATGGCATAGTTATGGAAAATTTCCAGAAGAGTGTAAATGGTCATGAACAAGATACCCACAAAGACCAGAGCATCGGCGTAAATAGTAGGTATGTAGAGGGTCGGACTGACCTTATCCACCCTCATGGAGTATTTGAGGAAATCCCAACCCCAGTAGGTAAGCCACATGGCCACTCCCAAAGAGATCACCGAGGCAATGGTCCTGATCAGGTAAATGGTCTTATCCGTCTTTACGAATACCTCAAGTACCCTGGCCACTATCTGGCTTCTCTCAAGTGAAGCGTTCATGCCCCCGATGAAGTAGAGCCATACCGTCGGGAATAGAAGCATCTCCTCAATCCCCATCAGGGGAGCTTTGAAAACATACCTCAAGAGCACCTGGACAAAAACCATTACAGCAATGGATACCATAAGTATGGTGAGTACCATATGCTGTACTTTTTCTATCCAGTCAATAAAACCGGATCCATTGGAGCTTCCAAGCAAATCTATCCCTCCCAAAATATTGAAATATAATAACCAGGTGAAATTAATACTTTAAAATGGGGGCTTTGTGAAAAAATGAGCTAATATACTGTATTCATACTATCCTAATGTAGGATGTTTCTATCATCTGC
>JAFGMB010000138.1 GCA_016927765.1 Synergistales bacterium | reverse complement strand
TCCATATTTCCAGACTTTTCCACTGACTTTCATTATCAAAGCACCTCCCTGGGATCAGAGATCTCGCCCTTGAGAGCAGATGCCGCCACAGTGGCCGGGCTTGCCAGGTAAATAAAGCTCTCCTTGTTGCCCATTCTACCTTTGAAATTCCGGTTCGCTGTGGAAATACATGTTTCACCTGGAGCAAGGATGCCCTCGTGATTTCCCATGCATGGACCACAACCGGGGTTACCGATAACACACCCTGCATCGAGAAGGACGTCCATGATACCTTTTTTCATGGCTTCCCGGTAAACTTCCCAGGAGGCCGGTATTACTATGGTCCTGACTGCCACTTTCTTCCCTTTGAGAATGGATGCAGCTTCTTCCAGATCCTCTATTCTTCCATTTGTGCAGGTCCCGATAAAAGCCTGCTCGATGCCGATTCCCTTTGATTCAGCAACAGTAGCATAGTTATCCACTGTATGGGGTTTGGCGACACCAGGCTCAATATCAGAAAGGTCATACTCCAGGACTTTTTCATAATAGGCGTCGTCATCTGACCATATTGCTTCCCATTCGGATGATTTCGCCTTGTCACTGATGAATTGCATAACCTTTTCATCGGGAGGGCAGACAGCATTCTTTGCACCCATTTCGATACCAAGATTACAAAGGGTCATCCTTGATGCAAGGCTCATATTTTCGATGGCAGGGCCATGGAACTCCACTGACATGTAATCAGCACCGTCGGATTTGATGTCCCCCATTATCTTGAGGATAAGATCCTTGGCGCTTACTCCTTTCCTGAACTCACCCTTTACCACTATCTTCAATGAATCCGGAACTTTGAACCATATCTGTCCTGTAGCCCATGTAGCAGCCATCTCTGTCCTGCCTATCCCTGTGGAAAAAGCACCAAAGGCACCATATGTGCAGGTATGACTGTCGCTTCCAACCATTACCAGGCCAGGAAGAGCGAAGCCTTTTTCACACATCACCTGGTGACAGACCCCACCCTCACTTGTTACATCATAGAAATTTGAGATCCCCTGTTCCTCAACGAATTCCCTGATGACCTTGTGATTCTGAGCATGCTTGTCGGTGGGAGCAGGGATCGCATGGTCAAGAATGAACACAAGTCTACTGGCATCCCAGACCTTTTTTACCCCGATCTCACCGAAGATCTTGGCTATGGGAGCAGCATTATCGTGGCTCATGCAGAAATGGGGTGCCACTGTTACTATCTGGCCAGCGGAAACATCCATTCCGGCAGCTTTTCCAAGAACCTTTTCTGCGAAGGTCTTGCCCATTTTTCTCTCCTCCTTAGTTTTTCCTGGCAGCCTGGGCCTTGAGATATTCTATGAGCCCACCGTGTGACATGATGTCCTTTTCAAGGTCAGTCACAGCATCACCGTGCATTTTCTCCCCAGTGGTAAGGTTGATCACTTCTCCTGTCTCGAGATTGATCTCGATATCGTCACCATCACTGAATTTTGATGAAACACCGGGAACAACGAGCACCGGATATCCATTATTAACGGCATTCCGGTAATAGATCCGCGCAAAAGATTCAGCCAAGACCACAGGGATACCACCCTCTTTAAGGCAATAGACCGCATGCTCCCTGCTGGATCCGCATCCGAAGTTCTTTCCTGCCACGACTACGTCGCCTTCTTTGACCTCCCTGGCGAAGTGTTCCTTGCCTGGATAGTATTCGAAGGCATATTGAGGCATTTCCTTAGGGTCTGTTATGGCCAGGTATTTATTGTGATAGATAAGATCCGTATCTACATCATCTCCAAATACCCAGGTCCTTCCTTTTACTATATTGGATTTCATTCTCCTTACCTCCCTTTAGCGAAGAATATCTCTCGGATCAGTGATCTCTCCACGTACAGCAGATGCCATCGCCGTCATGGGACTTGCAAGGAAAGTGCTGCTTCCCTTTCCGACCTTACCCAGGAAATTCCTGTTCGTAGTTGACATGGCTACATCATCAGACGGGACGACTCCATAATGCTCTGCGGTACAGAGGCTGCAGGTTGGATTTGTAAAGACGATCCCCGCTTCAAGGAATTTTTCAATGAAACCCGCCTTGGCGCACTGGGTCATTACTTCCCTTGTCGTGGGAGTGATAATACAGCGTACATGTGGCGCGATCTTGAATTCAGCCGCCTTGAGTATCTCAAAAGCCGCAGCGATATCCTCAAATCTTCCGTTGGAACAGGATCCGATGTGGACCTGATCCAGTTTTGTTCCTGCCACTTCCCTGACCGTTTTAACATTATCAGGAGCATGAGGAGCGGAAACGAGAGGTTCAAGTTCAGTCACATCGAACTCGAGTTCCTCACAATATCCTGCATCAGGATCTGCCTTCATGGATTCGACGCTGGCCCTTACTTCCTCTCCACCTCTTTCCACAAGCCAGTCAAGGACTTCACCGTTGGGTTGGATTAGCGCTATCTTGCCACTCATCTCTGTAACCATGGAACAAAGGGTGATCCTCTCAGCCAGGCTTGAATTCTCTATGACGGGTCCGTAAAACTCAGCCGCCTTGTAAAGTAATCCGTCGGCTCGCAATTCGCCAACCAGGTGGGTAAGGAAATCCCTCATGCAGACACCCTTCTGGAATTGGCCTTTCACAGTTATCTTTAAAGTTTCGGGAACACGGAACCACAATTTTCCGAGGATCCAGGAAGCCACGATATCCGTATTTCCAACACCTGTGGCAAAGATACCTGCCCCGCCAAGAAGGTTCATGTGACTGTCTGTTCCCAGAACAACATGTCCTGGTTTTACAACACCGTTCTCGAGCATTACATGTTGACCAATGCCCCAATTGATGTCAAAAACCTTTTTTATTCCCTGCCTCTTTGCAAATTCCCTGATGATCTTCTGGTTATTTGCAACTTTTTCAGCATGAGCTGGAGCCTGCAGATCAAAGGTAAAGGCAACCTTATCAGGATCCCATACCTTACCTTTGCCTTCGGTCACCTGATCGAACTGAAGACAGCAATTAGGTCCAGCGAAATCCCTTGCAGAAGAAATGTCTATGTTGCACCACACACGATCACCAGGTTTGACATCCCGACCTGAGGCCCTGGCAATGATCTTTTCAATGCTGGTCTTTCCCATGTAAACCCCTCCCGGATATAGAATTTTCCTTTTATATCTTAACCGCCGGCGCCTAAAGAAGTCCCAGATGGGATTTTATGCTCTCGAAATTAATGAAATCCACGTGATGGACCACCACAGCCTCGGGGCTTCTGTACCTTCCGTTACCTTCTCCTGCATGAGTTGCTATGACATGACATATTGCGCTGGGGATGCCGTTCCTGTCAGCAAGGACAGTACCGGAGAACGGGTGTCTAAGGTCTTTCCCGTGCTGGGATTTGACATATTTCCCATCTTTGTATTCGATCTCGAGCAGTTTGCCCACGTCATGAAGAATGGCTCCCGCGATCAAAACATCGTGATCAAGGGTAAAATCTCCCTGGCTCGCATAGATGGGATTGTAAACTTCCCAGATGTGCCTGCACATCTGAACTATTGAACGGGTATGGGTCAGGAGAGAAGCAGGACAATCCTGAATAAGTAGTGTAAAGGGCATCTTATCCATATCGTAAGCCTCCCAGCCTCCTGACTTCAAACCATCTTCAAGAGTTTCCACCACCTGTTCCTGGAGCTGCTTATCCTTGATCCATTCGATCTCCGGCATCATTTCTCTTATCTTTTTTTCCATTTCTCCTTACCTCCACTTGTCGTTTTATTAGCCCCTGAATAATTCCGGGCAAAACCTCACTTTACACTTCACCAGATTCCAGATAAAACATAGCGCAGGTCACAGCCAGCAGATCTGCAGAACCACCAGGATTGATATTTTTCTCTATTAAATACCTGTCCATATCCTGAATGGCCTTCTTGCCTTTTTCTGTACGCATCCCCCCCAACCTGAGAATATCTTCCGCCATAGGCTGAACTTCCTTTTTCAATGTAATGTAGTCTGAACGAGCCACGACATTGGTATCTTCTGAAATGGACATGATCCTGCACAAAGCATGGACCATGGAATCATTCATGGACATACCGCTTTCAAGTGAAGCATGCAATTCCGGAAGTCCCCCGTGAACAACTGTGGGCAATCCGTCCTCGGCTTCCCCCCTTATCCCCCTCATTCCGTATCTTAGATGCAGTTTTTCGCCCTTTGTGAGCGGTCTCCCTGGGTCGGCGCTGTTCAGGGCCGATAGTTCTCTCTCACAGATATCCCTGGTAATGAAGGCAATTCTTTCCGAAACATTACATGGGAGCGGGGGACGACCATCCCGTATCAGGTTGCCTGCAGCGGCACATACAAGGCCCATGAGAAAGATCAGTCCTTTCTGGGTATTGATCCCTCCTGTTGTCCTGAACATCTTCTGTTCGACCTTTATCCCTTCATTTCTGAGTTGCTCAAGAAGGATCCCGTCATCACGGGTCGTAATTCCCATTTTCGAAAATTCAAAAAAACCTGAACAGAGGGAAGCAGAACTCAACGTGAAAAGATCATAGTCCATATCATGATTGGCCCCGTTATTCTGACGATCCACCAATCCCGGCTTGGGAGTACAGGAAAGCTCCAGAAGCATCCCCTTTACCGCACAATCGGTAATCCTCCAGGCTTTCTCTAAAAGGATATCTTCATCTGGGAATATATCATCCCCTTGTATCCAGGACAGATCGCCCATAAATATTCTCCCCCTCATCTGAGAGAAATGCTCAACTTACTGATATCACCTGTCTTACCACATCTATCACAGTACCATCCCTGTATTCGACGACACCAATGATCCTGTCAGTAAATTTGGGGTTTTCGGGCTTTCCTGATATACGGTAGGCTTCATCCCTGAGCTTCTCAATAGGTACGACAGGAAGCCTGGAAGCTTTCATACGTTCTGCAAGCTCATGTCTCATGGGATTTACGGCTATTCCCCTTTCGGTTACCACCACATCTATGGTCTCTCCCGGACTTGTTACGGTAATAACATCATCCACTATCATTGGAAGTCTGCCCCTGAGGAGGGGTGTAGTTATGATGGTAAGTTTGGCACCTGCCGCGGTATCCATATGACCACCTATTCCATGAAGGAGGACCCCGTCTGATTCGGTATTAACGTTTACGTTGAATTTCGTGTCCACCTGGGTAGCCCCAAGTATTACAGCATCAAGTTGATTCACGGCACATCCTTTGTTGTGTGGATTAGCGTAATAAGAGGCACTCATTTCCACATGACCCTGATTTTCTCTAAGAGATCGAACAGCATCCATATCGAAAGACTGGACATCAAGAAGAGCATCGAACATTCCTTCTTCGAGCATCTGAACGAAGAAACCGGTTATTCCCCCGGATCCGAAACTGCCTTTGATCTTTTTATCTTTCATCATGTCCTTCACATATCCAGCGACCGCCAGGGAAATACCCCCGGCACCTGTCTGAAAAGAGAACCCTTCTTCGAGGAGACCCGAAGCCTCTATAACCCTGGCTGCGTGTTCAGCGATCAGAAGCCGTAGTGGATCTCGGGTGATCTTAAGGGTCCCGGAAACAATGCCGGAAGGGTCACCTATCTGATCAACCTGAACAATATAGTCTACATAGATCTGGGGGATAGAAACAGGATATAGAGGATAGGGAACAAGGTTATCGGTAATGGCGATCACTTTATCTGCATACATGGCATCTGCCATGCAGTAACCGAGAGAGCCGCAGGAAGAGCTACCTCCCACTCCATTAATATTCCCGTACTTGTCACAGGACGGAGCTGCTATGAATGCTATATCCACCGAGAGGTCACCGGCTTCGATGGCTCTGGCTCTCCCCCCGTGAGAACGGAGAAGTACAGGGATTTCCAATCCCCCATTTGAGGCAAGTCTCCCTATGGGACCATTGACGCTGCCCTGGATAGCTTTTACCACACCGCTCTCGATATGTCTGATAATGGATTTGTGGACAGGAAAAAGTGCTGTTGGAGCTATGGTCATATCCCTGAAACCCATTTCCGCAATAAGGTCCAGGACCATGGATACCACATAGTCGCCATTTCTCAGATGGTGATGAAAGGAAAGGGTCATACCGTCCCTTAGACCTGCTTCCTTTAATGCATCTTTCAATGATGGAAGGATCTTGTCTCCTCCCCTTTCCACACAGGGGATCTTCGGTGCTTTCATAACACCATCTGGTATCCTCTTGAAAGCCCCCTCGAAGGGCCTCAGTGTACCTATACCTTCTATCGATCCAGGAACTTCTCTTCCAATTGTGTTCAGATTCATGGTTCTCCTCCTTTAGACCAGACCCACTGCTTCAGCAAAAGCAAGCACTCTTCTCGCTTTTGCAACTACCGGAGCATCGATCATTCTTCCATCCAGGGCTACGACCCCTGACTTTCGTTTTTCTGCTTCTTCGATAGCCTCGATGATCCTTCTCGCCTTGTTGATCTCTTTTTCCGAAGGAGTGAATACATCGTGGATAAGTCTTATCTGTCTCGGATGAATAATGGATTTACCGTCAAACCCAAGCTGCTTTATCAGTTTGGTTTCCTCCAAAAGGCCTTCTTCATCATTAAGGTTCCCGAAAACCGTATCCAGGGCATCTATCCCGGCGATCCTTGCAGCAAGAAGAATTCTCATCCTGATATCAAGAAGTTCTGCTCCTTCCCTGGTTCTCTGGGCACCCATATCTGCCGTATAATCTTCTCCACCGAAGTTTACAGCCGAATTTCGCCTGCTGGCTTTTGCTATCTGCACGGCATTGTAGGAACCCATGGCAGATTCGATAAGGGGCATGATGCTTACAGAGCCTTTTTTCAGGCCTTTTTCCTCTTCGACCCTGTCAAGGATCTTTTCGAGCTCCATGATGTCATCCGCATACTCACACTTGGGAAGGCGGATAGCGTCCAGACGGGGACAGACGATAGCCTCAATATCCTGTTTGCCGAAGGGAGTAGAAAGAGCATTTATCCTTACCACTACCTCAGAAGCACCAAAATCTACATTCTGAAGAGCATTTCTCACCAGGATCCTTGAGGAATCCTTTTCATTGATGGATACAGCATCTTCAAGATCCAGTACTATGGAATCCGCACCAAAGATGCCTGAATTGAGGATCATGGATGGGTCGTTTCCTGGGATATACAGGGCTGTTCTTCTTAATCTTCTGACCATTTTAGAATCCCCCTTACTTTTTCAGGGCCCTTAATGCTGCAGCTTCGACCCGTGCACTAATTGTGCAGTCAAGAGCCCCCCTGTCCTGTGCTTTAACATAGGCTGTTCTAACACCCAGATCATTCAGGGTTCCTGTTATGGTATTGTATATTTGTTGTCCATACACCGCCTGGGAAGGGCTTTCAAGTTCGATCTCTATGCCCTTGTCCTCTTCTCCCAGGGTAATGGTGATGAGGATATCCCCTGATTCCAGCGTGCCTGCCTGAGCTGTTTTTCCAGAAATCTCCAAGATCGGTCGTCCCCCTTGTTAAGTCTGTTTTCTATTCCGGTTTACCCGGCGTTATATTATTTTCATTTCTATCTGAATAACCAAGAGCCTGTGAAATCACCCTTCCCGCCTGAATGGCAAGAGGTATGAACCTTTCGATATTCTCCTTACTGAATCGGGATACTGGCCCGGTTATGCTTATGGCAGCTATTACCTTTCCGGAAAAATCCCTTACAGGTGCAGCTATTGAGACTGCACCAAGATAGGTTTCTTCAAAACTGACCGAATATCCAAGTTCCCTGACCTTTTTCAGTTCTTTGATCAGCTGATCGGGGTCAGTGATCGTCCTTGGACCCATTACCTTCAGTTTTGCCTGGTGAAGGATCTCATTTATCCTGTTTTCAGGAAGATTTGCAAGTAATACTTTTCCTGGGGCACCTGAATGAAGAGGGAGGGTTTTTCCGAGTTCTACCGCCTGTCGTATTTCATGAGGACTTTCGATCTTCTCCACGCTCATTCTTTTTCCATCGTGGATGACATTAAGGTTCACTGTTTCCTGGGTTTCAAGGGCTAATTTCTGCATGACCGGGAATGCGAAATGCCTGACCTCCATCTGTTCTTCCACAATATGACCCAGTTGAAAAAGCTTCAGACCAAGACGATATTTCTGGGTCTCATCATTTCTGGTGACATAACCAGAGTTCTCCAGGGTCACAAGAATACGATGGACCCTGCTCTTATTCATATCAAGCTTGCGGCTGATCTCACTGATCCCCAGGTTTTTTTCCTTGAGACTGAAAGCTTCTAATACATCAAGAGCACTTTGAAGGGACTGTATATAATATTGAGGCTTTTGTTCTACCATTCATACCACCTTGTATTATTGGATAATACATAGTATTATTCATTAAGACTATTCTACACCTCCAATTCCATAACATGCAAGTGTTATTTTCCCAGGAGACAGTGAGGTCACATGTCTTTTCAGGAAGAAATATCCCTTTCAAGGATTATCGTTAAGGATGGATGGGTATGGTGTACAAATGTAGAATATCCTTGTTATTTCGTGTATATTTAATAGCGGTTTTTTTCACAGTGTGGCTACTGTAATATCAAGAGTGTCTTCGGGATTACATATTTCAAGTTTCAAGGGGGAAAAGGCTCTATGGAGAAAATGAAGGTTCTGGCGGAATGGAGTTATGAGAAATCATCCATTTATCGTGGCTACAACGGGAAAGCGCTTAAGGTGAATGTTGGAGAAAGATCCTGTACCGAGGTACCCATAACGGAAGAGATCAAACAGAAGTTTACAGGGGGCAGAGGATTTGGACTTAAGCTTCTCTGGGACTCGGTCAGGGACAATACGAAATGGAACGATCCTGAAAATGAGATCGTTATTTCCGGTGGTCCCCTCTGCGGTATCACCCAATACCCTGGAATGGGAAAATTTTATGCAGTATTCATCTCCCCCCTTTCAGAACAGACCTATGACAGCAATTCAGGTGGACATTTCGGTCCCCTGTTGAAATTTGCAGGATGGGATGCTCTGGAGATCCAGGGAAAATCTGAAAAGGACGTCGTGGTGTTCATTGATGGTGATGAACAGAAAGTGACATTTTTTGAGTCTCCTTTTGAGGACGTTAACGCCTATTCTGTTACAGAGACCCTGCATGAATATTTTGCTGATGCTGAGGACCAGAAACACACTATTTCGGTCGTATCCGCAGGCAAGGGAGCAGAAACTTCGTTCTGGGGGTGCCTGAACACCAGTTTCTGGGATTTCCGCAGAAAGGCGCCCAGACTTAAACAGGCTGGACGAGGGGGTGGAGGCACTATCCTTCGAGACAAGAAGATCGCTGCTGTCGTAGTTAAGAACAGCAATTTTTCCAAAGCTTCAGAAGGTATCGCAGATCTTGATATCCTTAAAAAAGTAGGTATCAAACTCCATAAGGAGATCTTCAAGTACGATGATAAACAGGAACGTATGAGAACGGTAGGTACTGTCCACCTCAACGAGGTAATGAATGATTACCATCTTCTCCCGGTGATGAATTATCGTTTTGGGCAACATAAGGAAACGGACAAGATCCATTCGAAAGTGTACAAGACATACTTCACCCAGGGACTACCCGATGGTTGCTGGTACGGCTGTACTCTTTCCTGCGCCCATGCTGTTGATGATGTGGAACTCAAGACTGGTCCCTGCAAGGGACAGATTGTAATAGTGGACGGTCCGGAATATGAGACCGCTGCCGGCCTGGGTTCGAATATCGGCGTCTTCGACCCGACCTGGACAATAGAAGCAAATTATTATGCTGACCATTACGGCCTGGACACTATCTCCCTTGGAACAGGTATCGCCTTCGTGTGTGAGTGCTTCGAAAGGGGCTATCTTGACAAGGATATTACCAATGGTCTGGATCTGCATTTTGGCAGTAAAGAAGACATTATGGAGCTTATCCATAGAATGGGAGAAGGGAAAGATAAGTTTGCCCTGCAGGTGGGTCTCGGGGTAAGGCGCATGAAAAAGATCTTTTCCGAGGAATACGGTGCCCCTCTTGAGATCATGCAGGATTTCGGCATGGAAGGACAGGGAGTGGAGGTTTCAGAATATGTCAGTAAGGAATCCATCGCACAGTGGGGCGGATTCTTCCTGACCCTGAAGGGACCTCAACACGATGAAGCCTGGCTTATCTTCATGGACAGGGTCAACAAGCAGCTGCCCACATTCCAGGATAAGGCTGAGGCCCTCCACTATTTCCCCCTCTTCAGAACGTGGTTCTCACTGGTGGGAGGGTGCAAACTGCCGTGGAACGATATAGAGCCCGCGGATAACAAGACCAGCAATTCCCCGCAGGAAGCAGCGAAAGTCCCGGAACATGTCCAGAATTACGTGGATCTCTTCAATGGAGTTACCGGTCAGAACATAACCAAGGAAGATATCATACACCAGTCAGAGAGGGTTTATAATTTCCAGCACCTCTTCCAGATCAGGCTGGGAAAAGGGACCAGGGAATTCCATACCATACCCTACAGGGCCATGGGGCCTGTTTTCCCTGACGAATGGGAAGCCAGAACTGAGTATTATGATGAAGAACTGAGGAAAGCTGGTTTTGAACCGGAAGGAATGGCCATGGAAGAAAAGGTCAGAAAACTCAGGGAATCACGAATCGCTCAGTGGGAAGAACTTGTTGATGCAGTATATAAGAGAAGAGGCTGGGATAAGCGGGGAGTAACAACTCTAGAAAAGCTCAGGGAAATAGGGATGGACATGCCTGAACTGGTGGAACTGGTGAAGAAGGTCGCAAGACCCGAAGACAGGTTCGAATAGAAGATCTCTCCATAAGGCGATAGATATACTGTAACGGAAGTTATTCTCACAAGCCCTTCCTTTCAAAAGGAAGGGCTTTTCCATTTTAATGTTGAACATGGGGAACCTCATAAGAGTCTGGGGGCTTCTCAAACAGGTCAGAAGGAATAAAGGGCAACTTTCTCTTATTTGGAACTGAAGTTATACGGATATTTCCTGATGGATCCAAGCCCCTGGAAAAAGTAACCACTATTTAGTGTTAGCCGGCTGCCGTTCAGGAGATCAGTTATCTTGAAGCAATTGAACCGGTATTACACTGAAAATAATATTGACGGATAAATTGCTCCTGAGCCTCGAAAGACCAGTGTACATCCCTCACATAATCGGCTGCATCCCTGATCCTTCCTTCTTCAAGAAAAGCTATCACCTGCTCATGTTCGCCGGTTGAAGCTATTTCCCATTCTTTAATAAAGGTTTTTTTACGTGGGAAATCGTATAAACGTTCTTTAAGCCTTTTTACCATGAAAACAAGTTCGCTGTTTGCGGAAAGATCCAGATAGGCGTTGTGGAAGGACAGATTGTGGGAATAAAAATCATCAAAATCGTCCTTTTCAAGAGCGCTGTACATGGATTGAGTATGAATTATCATGTTTTTGACACAATTATGGTTCATTTCGTTCCTGCAATTCAAGATGACAGAAGACTCCAGAGATCCTATGATCTGGTAGATATTCCTGATCTCTTCCGGGCTCATTGGATTCAGTATTACCCCTCTGCGCGGGAAAAAAGTGACAAATCCTTC